>DASYSV010000421.1:0-5773 GCA_036010185.1 Puia sp. | reverse complement strand
GTCAGTAATATTATATTCTGGTTAGAATAAGTTTTTCATATTAGGTTCATGCGGGCCGGATAAAACGGGCTCAGGCACAAATTGGATTGTTATGCCGGACGGCCTTGCATGGCGCTTAACATGTTACCATAGACTTGGTTCAGGTTACCCAGGTTCTTGGCCAGCAGCGCGATCTGCTCCTGCGTCTTCTTCGCATCGGCAACACTACCCTGCATGGTCTCGGATGCCTTCACCAGGTTGCCATAGAAGCTGTTCATGGCCTTCAGGTGGTTGTTGGTATCCTGCAATTCCAATTCATAAATGGCATTCAGCGAGCCCAGGTTCTTGGTCAGGACCTGTACCTGCGAATGGAACTGTTTCGTGCTGTCTGCAGCGGCGTTGAAGCTGGAGATCGTGTTGGTCGCGTTCTGATACGCGCCCTTCATGCCATCCAGGGCTGCGGCAGCCTCTTTGGTCTTGTTGGTATATTCGGTCGTAGCGGCCAGTGCGCCGGATGCGTCGCGGATATTATCAACGGTGGTACCGAACTTCTTGAAACCTTCGCTCAGACGGTTCAGGTTCGCCGGAGTGATATCGGCTTCCTGTAGCATTTTGTCCATCTTGTCAAGCGACGGGTTCCCGCTGGTGCCGCCCGCCAGTTTGGGAAGGGCTTCTACCAGGGCATGCATTTCACCTCCGGGAGGCGGTAAGAAGGCATACACGAGGAAGATCAGTGCTTCCGTCAACAGACCCGCGGTCAGGAAGAAGTCGGCCAGTTTGGTGTGCAGGATCTTCTGGAGGGCGCCGAAGATCACGACGGCTGCTCCAACGCACACAATAATATTGATCAGTCTTTCTGTAGATTTTGATACTCCAGCGCTCATAGTGATTAATTTTTAATTGTTTACAAGGATTTTAAAGGGTTATGGAAAAAAGAGTTCCTATTGATTAATTGTTAGTTAGTCAAATTCAAAACGTTGTTTTGGCGAAAAAATTTTGCGTACCCGGAAAGAATGCCACCAGGGTTTTCCGTCTCCGCGTCTGCTTACCGCTTGCCTGTCATCGTGGGCGGCAGGTCGATCACACAACGGAACCCGATGTACGATTTGGCCGTGTCCTGGTACTCATAGGTGCGGGCGCTGGTCTGCAGGTATAACCCTACGTCTTTCCAGCTACCGCCACGAATTACCTTACGTTTCATACGGGGGGGATCGGAGTCTTTGGCATTCCAGCGGATGTCCGGGTTCATATCGTGCTGGAAGTTGGAAGAGCCTTCATAATAGAAGGAGGCAGTCCATTCTGCGACGTTGCCGGCCATACAATATAGACCGAAGTCGTTGGGCCAGTAGGCATCTGCCCGGACGGTATAGAAACCACCGTCTTCGGGATAGTTGCCCCTGCCTGGTTTGAAATTGGCGAGCAGACAGCCCCTTTTATTTCTCAGATAGTAGTTACCCCAGGGGTACATCGACTGAGAACGACCACCGCGAGCCGCATATTCCCATTCGGCCTCGCTGGGCAGACGGAAATTAGACTCAGTAGCCAGGTGTTTGCTTTCCAAAAAGGAGTTGAGGTATTGAGTACGCCATTCGCAAAAGACGGTAGCCTGGTTCCAGTTGACCCCAACTACGGGATAGTTCCCGAAGGCGGGGTGGGAGTAATACCGCTTGGTCATGGGCTCATTGTAAGCATAGCTGAAGTCCCGGATCCAAACCAGGGTATCCGGATAGATCTTTATGTCTTTCTTCACGATGAACTGTGAGCGGGGTTTACCTTCGGCAGCCTGCTGTGCGGCAGCCTTGAGATCGAAGGTCTCGGAATGGTAGACCAGCTTATTGGGATCGATCTCTTTCTTACCGAAGATACGGTTATCGGGCTCCACGATCATTTGATTGAGCTTCTCGACGGTAGCCTTGTCACCCCATTTGATGGTCGCAGTCTTTTTCCAGTCGATAGCGAAACGGCCATCCACGTCCTTACCATATTGCATCAGGGTAGCAGCGATGGAATCTCTGACCCAATTGGTGAACTGGCGGTATTCGTTGTTGGTGATCTCGGTTGCGTCCATCCAAAAACCACTGATCGACACCTGTTTGTTGCGAGCAGTAAAAGCATAGTTCATATCCTCGTCGCTGGGCCCCATGTGGAAGGTGCCCGGCGGAATATAGACCATGCCAGGGGGTTTGGAAAGATTGTAAGCACCCGCGGGAGCGACGCCATGCAGCTGGCCGTCATTCGCTAATCCTTTGCCGGATTTTCCACCTAATTTACAGCCTGCCATCAAGAAGAGGGCGAAAAAGGCCGTTAAAGCGGATAGGTTTTTCATTTTCATAATATTAAAGGGTATTGGGCAAAAAAAATCGTTTGACAACATCTCGCTACAAGTTTAAAATAATTTTTTTAAAGTCAAAGCGTACATCCGCTGAAAATATACGATACCGGGCGGACGGCCAAGCCTTTCTTAACGCTAAGGACATAAACGTCACCGACTTCGGTTTATTGTACGTTTATTCTTGAAACTTTTGCACATTTTCGATGAGACGGATCGCTGTACTTACTTCATTTACAGGGAGTTGACAAGCATAGTCTTTACATAGGAAGATCAGCGGACCGGCCTCGACCGGTTTGTCTCTTAATAAGGGGAATTGGGTATTTTCTTCCTGCGCAGACTGGAAAACCCGGAAAGGAACCAAGTGCGCTAGAAACTCCTTCCGGGCATTTTCCGGCTTTCTGCCGGTGATAACTACCTCCGCAATAGAATACGTAAAGGCTTGAAATATGGTTGCCCATCCCCCGAAAGACCCCGGATAGGCCGTAACCACCCTTCCCAGGGCGGAAGCCATTTGGTTGGCTCGCCGCGCCCATTCTGGCTGATCGAAAACGATAGATAAGTATAACAAATTAGATGCCATCATAGAGTTTCCGGAAGGAGTAGCTCCATCGTAAATTTCTTTTTTCCGAACAAGGATATCCTGCTGTCCGCTGTGAGTATAAAAGAAGAACCCGGTCTCCGGATCACCGAAATGCCCGATCACAAACCGGAGGATATCCTCCGCCTGTAGCAGGTAGGCCGTCTCGCCGGTGATCTCCTGGAGCTGGAGAAGCGCTGCGATCAGAGCGGCATAATCATCCAGGAATGCAGGTATTTCTGTCTTCCCTTTCCGGGCATGGAACCATTGACCATTATCCCCCCGCAGGTGGTCTCTGAGAAACCGCATATTGTCGACGGCCATGTCACGATAGCGGTCGTCACCCAGGGCGGCGAAAGCCTTCGAAAGCGCGATATTCATCAGCGCATTCCAGTCGAGCAGGATCTTGTTGTCCAATCCCGGCGGGACCCTTCCCGCGCGATGTTCCAAGAGGCGGAGACGGGCGGATTCGAGCTTTTCATGTTGTTCCGCGGGGACCGGGGCATCGGAAGGACGAGTGAGGATATTCTTCCCCTCCCAGTTGCCGGCCGCGGTGACACCATAATATCTGTTGAACGTATCGGCGTCTTCTCCCAGGACGGTATCTATCTCTTTCTTGTCCCATACATAGTATTTCCCTTCGACTCCTTCACTATCGGCGTCCAGCGCTGCAAAGAACGCCCCTTTTCCGTTGGACAGCTCACGTTCGGCGAATCGGATGGTTTGCCCGATGGCCTCGCGATAGAGGGCCGCTCTACCGGTAGCGTCCGGGAGCCGGGAGATGAGCTGACAGGCCTCGCTGGTCGCGATGATCAGCAAAGCATTATCGTATAGCATCTTCTCGAAATGTGGAACCAGCCACCGGTCGTCGGTGGAATAGCGGGCAAACCCGCCGCCCAGCTGATCGTAGATACCGCCCCTGATCATCGAGTCGAGGCTCAGGCAGGCCTGGTCAAGGGCCCCGGTATCGCCGGTGATCGCGTAATCATAAAGGAGATAACGGATGGAGAAGGTCTGGGGAAATTTTGGCGCCTGGCCGAATCCTCCTGCTGTCTTGTCTGCAGATGCGAGTAACTGACCCTTTATTTGTTCCAGGGTAGATCGCCGGAACGGTGCGTTTGTTGCGGGGGCCCCGTCCCCTATTCCGAAGTTGCCAGCCGTCTCTACATGACGGGTAAGGGTTTCGGCGTGTTGTTCGACTTCTTCACGTCTGTCCCGAAAAGCCGCGGCGACACCCGCCAGCACGTCTTTCCAGGAACCCCTGTTATAGATGGGTCGCGGAGGGAAATAGGTGCCGCCATAGAACGGTCTGGCATCGGGAGTCAGGAAAACGTTCAGGGGCCAGCCGCCTGCCCCGGTCATGGCCTGTACCGCATCCATATAGATATGATCGATGTCCGGCCGCTCTTCCCGGTCTACCTTAATATTTACGAAGTGTTCGTTCATGAAGCGGGCGGTCGCCTCATCCTCGAAACTTTCCTTTTCCATCACATGACACCAGTGGCAGGCGGAATAGCCGATGCTGACGAGGATCGGTTTGTCCTGTGAACGCGCTATCTGCAATGCCTCTTCGCCCCATGGATACCAATCCACGGGGTTATGGCTATGCTGTAATAAATAAGGACTCGTCTCCCCTGAGAGACGATTGGTATGGCGGGGCCCATTCTCCATCGCATAAAGTTAAGGGCTGCGCGGCTTATTTTTTCTTGATCGTGACGGCCAGGTATTTCTCCAGCGCCGAGACCATGGAGGGTGCCTGGGGTTGCGGGGCCTTGATATCCAGCGTAAGACCAGCATCTTCGACCGCACGCGAGGTGTTGTTGCCGAAGGCGCCTATCTTAGTGCCGTTCTGTTTAAATTTCGGGTAGTTGTCGAAAAGGCTTCTGACGCCGCTTGGGGTAAAGAAACAGATGATGTCGTACTCGCTTTGATTGAGGACGGAAGTGACATCGTTGCTGATCGTGCGATACATGAAGGGTGTAGCGAAACCGCAATTATTGCATTTCAGCCAGTTGACGATCTCGTTGTCCTGCTGGTTCTCGGAACAGGGATAGAGGAATTTCTCGTTCTCCTTGTGTTTGTTGATCACGTCGAACATGCTCTTGTTGAGACCGTCGGCACCATAGAATACCTTTCGCTTACGGTAAAGAATAAACTTTTGGAGATAAAGCGCGACCGCTTCGGTGATACAGAAATATTTTGTGTCCTGGGAGATGATTATCTTCATTTCTTCGCATATCCGGAAGAAATGATCGATGGCGTTGCGGCTGGTGAAGATGACCGCGGTGTATTGAGAGATGTCGATCTTCTGTTTGCGGAATTCCTTGGCCGGAATAGGTTCCAGACGGATGAAAGGATGAAACTCCAATTCTACATCATACTTCCTGGCCAGCTCGAAATACGGCGACTTGTCTGTTTCAGGCCTGGGTTGAGTGATTAAAATTCTTTTTTTATCCCCGTTTTTAATCATGTGGTCCCCCTCTGGATTAGTAAGTTAATCGCAAGAGCCGCACTTTGTGCCAATTAGCGCATCTCCTGCAAAACGCTAATTATTGGCCTTCGGCCAACGGACCTCCGGTCCGTTTTGACCGCCGAGGTACACAAAGTTAATACACTTTTTCCAAATATGTCAATAACACCTTGTAAATCAATAGAACGGGTGCTATTTCGAAGGCGCAAAGGTACAGAAAAAAATAAAACGGCGTTAGTTTTATTTCGTTGCGCACGGGGCGGTAGGCCGCCATGGTCCTATAGACCCACATGGCGAATACCATTACCAATGAAATAGTTATGAATATTTCCCGGGCCTGGTTATCCGAAAAAGTGATCAGGATCAAGAAAGGAAGCAGGAAAATTCCCAGCATTTTGTTCACCAAAAAGACGAC
>DASYSV010000281.1:0-4454 GCA_036010185.1 Puia sp. | reverse complement strand
ATAAGGGTGTCCGCTGGCAAAAGATGACGGACCCGGCGGGTCGTGAGGCTCCCTCTTCGGTGGGCTCTTATCTCATCTGGCAGCAGCCGCACTTCATCTACCTGGCGGAGCTGTGCTATCGCGCGCAGAAGGACCCGACGGCGGCAAAAGCATTGTTGGAGAAGTATTCCACGCTGGTGTTCTCAACGGCGGACTTCATGGCGTCATACGCGCGATGGGACAACGGCACGCGGAGATACGTTCTTGGACCGGGGCTGATCCCCGCGCAGGAAAGGTTCCGGGAAGACAGCACATATAACCCTTGTTTCGAGCTAGCATACTGGCGATGGGCACTGGAAGTCGCGCAACATTGGCGCTCAAGATTGGGTCAGGCGTCCGATGCCGGCTGGCAGCGGGTGATCGATGGATTGTCGCAGCTGCCGCAGAGAAATGGTCTCTACTATCCCACCGAAAGCGCGTCCGATGCCTATACCAATCCGCGTTACCGTGGCGATCACCCGGCGGTACTGGCCACCTACGGGATGCTGCCGGCCACAAAAGGCCTGGATACGGCCGTCCTGCACGCTACCTTCGAGTGGATAGAAAAGAACTGGGACTGGCCATCCACCTGGGGTTGGGACTATCCCATGATCGCCATGACGGCTACGCGATTGGGGCTGCCTGAGCAGGCGATCGACGCGTTGTTGATGCCGGTTAAGAAAAATACCTATCTTCCCGATGGACATAATTACCAGGACGACCGGCTTCGGATCTATCTGCCGGGTAATGGGGGATTGCTGGCCGCCATCGCATTGATGTGTGCCGGATTCGATGGATGTCAAACGGCGGATCCGGGGATACCCAAAGATGGAAAATGGCAGATAAAATGGGAAGGACTGGCCCCGATGCCTTAACTTAAAATCGATGGATATGCGTTTTACATGGATGTTGTGCATGATACTGCCCGCCGGAATGGCAGCAGCCCAAACGCCGCCTCAGCAGCAGGACGTTTTGAAAGCGATGCAGTCGGCGAACACTTATTTCATGAACAAATGGCCGGACCCGGGTAAGCAGATCGTCACGAATATCGCGCGTCCGAGCAATATCTGGACCCGAGCGGTATATTATGAGGGACTAATGGCCTTGTATTCCATCGATCCGAAAAAGGAATTTTACGACTACGCCGTGGATTGGGGCGAGAAGCACCAATGGATGCCGCGGAATGGAGTGACCGATCGCAATGCCGACGATCAATGCGCCGGTCAGACATGGATAGACCTGTATAACATCGACCCACAGCCCGCACGGATAGCCAACATCAAGACCTGTATCGACAATATGGTGCATAGCGATAAGGTGGATGACTGGCATTGGGTCGACGCCATTCAGATGGGCATGCCGGTATTTACGCGGCTGGGCGTGCTTTATAAGGATACGGCCTATTTTCGAAAGATGTATGAGCTGTATCAGCATACAAAGACGGGGCTCGGATTGTATAGTACACTGGATCATCTCTGGTGGCGGGACAAGGATTTTATACCGCCTTATAAAGAACCCAATGGACAGGACTGTTACTGGAGCCGCGGCAATGGTTGGGTACTCGCCGCGCTGGTGCGTGTGTTGTCGCTGTTGCCGGTGAACGAGCCGCATCGGCCGGAATACCTGCAGAACTATTTGGACATGGTGAATGCCCTCGTGCCGTTGCAACGCGCCGATGGGTTCTGGAATGTAAGTCTTCACGACTCCACGCATTTCGGCGGCAAAGAGGTCACCGGTACTGCGCTTTTCACCTATGGGATGGCATGGGGTATCCGGGAAGGTTATCTCGACAAAAAGATATTTGGACCGGTGGTCTGGAAGGCCTGGAAGGGTCTCGTTCGCGACGCCCTGCATCCCGACGGCATGCTGGGATATGTTCAGGGTACGGGCAAAGAACCAAAGGACGGGCAGCCTGTCAGCTACGACAAGATCCCCGATTTCGAAGACTTTGGTCTCGGTTGTTTCCTTCTGGCAGGCAGCGAGGTTTACCAGATAGCCGAGGTGACCACCGCTAATCTCGACGAATCGAAAGTGCCGTCCTATGAGGAGCCATCGCTGACGCTGACGACGGCTGCGGCCTGGAAAAAGGATCAACGCCCCGCCGTCTACGGGCTTTTCGAAAAAAATGTCTATGGCCGGATGCCCGCCGTTAAGATCCCGGTTACTTATACCACCACTTCGGTCGACGAACATGCGCTCGGCGGCGCCGCGACGCGCAAAGACTTTACCATTCATTTTCTGCCGAATGACACCGCCGCCAACCTGCACATGGCCCTCTATCTGCCGAAAGGAGCACGACATGTACCCGTCTTCGTCAGCTACAGCTTCATGCCGCTGAACGCTGTTGAGGCCTCCTCGCAGTGGCCGCTGAAGGATATCCTTTCCCACGGCTATGGCGTCGCCGTCGCCTGGTACTGGGATCTTGAAGCCGACCGCGCCAATGGATGGCAAACGGGTATTCGGACCAGGCTTGCGGAGGCCTTGCGGATCGAACCTTACGAATGGAGCGCGATCGGCGCATGGGCCTGGGGGCTCTCCCGTATGGCGGATTTCCTGAGCACCCAACAGCAGGTGGATGCACATCGGCTCATCGTCATCGGCCATTCGCGGCTGGGCAAGACGGCTGTTTGGGCAGGCGCTTCCGATCCCCGCTTTGCCATGGTCGTTTCCAATGAATCCGGCGAAGGCGGCGCAGCACTGGCCAAGCGCGACTATGGCGAAACCATCGCCATCATCAATGACAAATTCCCGTGGTGGTTCGTCCCGGCCTATAAACGCTATGGAAGCAATACCGCTGCGATGCCATTCGACCAATGGATGCTGCTCGACCTGATCGCGCCCCGGCCGCTGTATGTCGCCAGCGCCATGGGCGACCAATGGTCCGACCCGAAGGGAGAATTCCTCAGCACCCATCTGGCGACGCCGGTGTATCATCTATTCAAAGAGAAAGGGATCGAAACCGACAGCATGCCGGCGTTGGAGCATCCCGTAGGGGATGGTTATATCCGGTACCATATACGTAGCGGGAAGCATGATATTACCTTATATGACTGGCAACAATACATGGATTTTGCCGACAAGCGGCTCAGACCGGCAAAATGAAGACCCGGGCGGCCTCACGAAGCGTCTGGCCGGCGAATATTCACGAAATTCGTTAGATTCGCTGAATTCGTGTTAAAATAACTTAATACTCGGATAACATCCGGGACCTTTTCCCCGGCAAAATGACTTTTCTTTGATCTCCCGGCGCGATGGATGGTTCTCCCCGGCGACCGGGCTAAACGCTTGCTAAATGTCAAAAAAGAAATTTTTATTTCCATTCATCCTGGTCTGTACGCTGTTCTTTATGTGGGCCTTCCTGCACAATATCAACGGTATACTGATCCCTCATCTGAAAAAGGTCTGCCGGCTCAGCGATACTCAGTCCTCCTTTATCGACTTTGCGGTGTACCTGGGATATTTCGTATTTGCTCTGCCGGCGGGGCTTTTCCTGCACCGGTGGGGATACAAAAAGGGAATTCTTTGCGGTCTTTTCCTTTTTGCCGCGGGGGCGCTGTTGTTCCTGCCGGCTGCGGATGCGAGGAACTATTCGTTATTCCTGGTAGCGCTGTTCGTAGCGGCGGCCGGGGCTACTTTTCTCGAGACGGTGGCCAATCCGTATGCCGCGAATATGGGTTCGCCGGAAAACCCGGAGCAGCAGTTGAATTTCGCGCAATCGTTCAATGGGCTTGGAGCCGTGGTGGCTCCTTATATCGGCACTCATTTTATCCTGTCGGGGATCGAGCATACGAAAGGCGAGCTGGATGCGATGCAGGCGAGAGGGGAGTTGACCGCGTATTTGCAGCAGGAAGCCAACTCGGTGAAGCCGGTATACCTGGTAATAGCGGGTTTGTTGATCCTGGTCGCAATAGCCTTTGTCTTTACGAAGCTGCCCGAGATCAAAGAGACCGAAGGGGCGCATGGGACGGAATTTTCGTTGCGTGTCCTCCGTCTTCCGCATGTACGGTGGGCCGTGATCGCCGAGTTCTTTTATGTAGGGGCGCAGGTGGGCGTGACGAGCTTTCTCGTCCGATTCTCGCGGTATACGGCTAACATTGGAGAAAAAGAGGCGGGTGATATGCTGGGTCTGGCAATGGTGGGTTTCATGGCGGGGCGATTCCTGGGCACTTTCTTCATGAAGTATATCCAGCCGGCGAAATTGCTTTCGTTGTATTCGGTGATCAATATCGGTTTGTTGGTGGTGGTATTGTCGGCTCATGGACGAGTTGCGGTATATGCGCTGATGGCGATCCCGTTCTTCCTGTCCATCATGTTCCCGACCATCTTCGCGCTGGGGATCAAAGACCTCGGGGAGGAGACGAAACTGGCGTCCTCGTTGCTGGTGATGTCGATCATCGGGGGGGCATTCACCCCGGTGATGATGGGGATCATTTCGG
>DASYSV010000420.1:0-5480 GCA_036010185.1 Puia sp. | reverse complement strand
GCACTGCATTTTCGCTACCGAAAGACAGGACGATACCCGCCCCTGCCTCGCGGATCACTGAAGCGGCAGTACTTTCGCGGTGCAGGACTGCGAGCAAAGGCTTCCCGCTGAGCACGCCCTGATACACTTTCGAAGGAGTATAATGCGGCTCTGTGCTGCCCAGGATGAACACGCCGGCGGCGGCCTCCAGATGCACCAGCACGTCCAGGTAAGGGATCCTGGCGGGGTATTCGTAAACGGCAGTTTGCCACAATCCATATTGTTCTGCCAGCGGCCGGATGTTATAGCCTTCGGGATCATTAGGGGTCTTTCCGGTGCCGATGAAATGGATCTCCAGGTCAGCGACGGATTCCGGATGCTCCTGCATGGTCCGGAATATTTCTTCCAGCGGCGCATAGGCCTTAGGGAGCATGGCTCCGGCATAGACCAGCTGCAACTTATCGGGCTTCGGCTTAAACAGGTAGGGCTTCAAGCCCAATTCCTTTACTTTCTCATGATCGGCCCTTTCACCGCCATAGGGCATGGCGCCGAACAGGCAGGTTTTTTCCAGCAACGGGTTGCGTGATCGTACGCCCTGATAATAGCCTTCAGCGACACCGGTGATCAGCGACGCTTTCTTTACCGCTACCGGTTCGAGGACGGCGGCCAGTTTGGTGGTGAACCAATGCCTGGAAAATAGCCGGTCGCTTCCGGGAAAACGGTGGACCCAGGGATCGATATAATCGATACCATAAGGAACTCCGGTGGTGGCATGCAGCCATCTTCCAAGAAGGGCGACATAAAAGGAGGGGATCGGGATGTAAACGAAATCGATCTGTTGCTTGCGGATCAGCTTTTTGGCCCTGCGGTACATGGTGAAAAAGGCTCTCAGGCCGATATCGCCGATCAGCCGCGGGCGTGTCAGGCGCATAGCCCGGACCTTTTCGATCTCCAGGTCCTCCGGCAGCAGACGCGCGAGATTCAGATCGGGCGGCTCTTCATAATATTTTTCATCAACCGTCAGGATCACCGGCTGCCATCCGTATTCGGGCAGGTGTTGAGCGAACAGGCGTGACCGGTGGACAGCCGCCAGGTTCGACGGTGGAAAATGAGGTGCTATGATCAAAACCTTCTTCAAGCCAGGCAGGGTTTTATATTCTCCAATAATCTGGCCGATTCGTTTTCCCAGTTGAACCGGGTGACGGCCGCTTCCCTGGCGGCCTTCTTTGCTTCCATTAGCCGGCCGGGATTTTCAATATAGAACCGCATCGCTTCGGCGAGGCTTTCCGTATCGTTCATCCGGCATAGCCGCCCTGCCGAGGGAAACGCGGAATAGATTCCTTTTTGTCCGTCCGTATCGGTCAGGATGAGGGCGAGCCCGGACATCAGGTAGGAGAATAGCTTATTGGAGACGGCGAGATACTTATTGATGGAAACGTCCAGCTCGAGCCCCAGTCCAACATCATAGTTAACGGCGTCGCCGATGATGTCCTTTGCCAGTATGGGGTCATGAAAGAAGAGTTTTTCGGCGCATCCGCATTCGACGGCGAGTCTTTCCAGCTCCACCTTATACGCTTCATTGTGCCAGCTGCCCCGCAGATGCAATTCGAAGGGTTCGTGTATGCGTCCCGCCGCCGCGATCAGCATCTCAAGCCCTCTCTTGGGCCCGATCACCTGCGAATACCAATAAAATCTGACGGGTGAATGCACTTCTTTTTGTTCGGTGGTTTCCCGGGGGAAGACATTCAGAATGGTCGCCGGTCGTCTGACGCCATATTTATCGGCATAGGCGGCGGCAATCCCGTCGGCGGCGGCCGTCAGGTATTGGCAGCGTGGAAGGTATTTTTGTTCCAGGAAGGTGATCAGCGCATAATATGCCGGCGACATATCTTCCATCCCCGTATGGAAGTCCTCGGCATCGAAACCGAAACGGGTGTCGTTGGCCCGGGCGGCGAACGAAGCGGCGCCCAACGCTTCGGCATGATGGGCGATATAGAAATCAGCCCGTTCGTCTTTAGCGAGGGCCGCGAGGTCGTCGAAGCTCTTTTCGGCCGTACGTTCGGCTATGCCGAACCGCAACGTGATCCGCGACAGCAGATGAAAAAAGCGCTGTTTGAGTGAAAGACGCAGCCATTTCCTTTTTTCAGCGGGAACCGTTCTCCTGAAATTCACCGTTTTGAGCGTCCACTGTCTGGATTGCATCAGCTCGTCGTCAAACTGGCTTTGCCCGGCGTGATTGTTGATCGTGACGACCGTGACCCTATAGCCCAGTGCGTGCAGCGTGTCGGCCTCTTTCAATACCCGGGGATTATAGCTGATATGCCGGGTCGTCACTATACAGATCTTTTTCATCACGGCTTATAAATGAATTCCTGTATCCTTTCTACCTGCCGGGAATAGGTGTTATCCAGAGCGAATGCAATTCTTTTCTTTTGTTGATCCACATCGTTGTAGAAGGAAAGACGTCCCGTGACGGTCTCGAACAGTGCAGGAAAGTCTTCTTCCCGGTCTTTGTCTGTCATCGTCAGCAGACCCGTGCCGGCATAATTGGAGACATGGGTGGATACGACTACTTTGCCAGTACTGAGGTATTCCAGTATCTTATGGGCATTCGAAGCGGAATTCATTTCCGTTCGAGGAGAATACAGGAAAAGGAAGACATCCATCGTCGACAATCCTTCCGCCAGCGACTCCTGGTCCTTCATCCCATGCAGGATGACATTGTCGCGACCCCTCAGAAATTCGATAAACGATACCAGGTCGGCCGCGGTCGTCGCGCCGCCGGGAGTAACGTTATTGTCTTCCAACGAGCAGGGTCCCCAGAAATGAAATTCCTTGTCGCCATGTTTTGTGATGACTTCGCGGGCGATGTCCGTATTCATCCCGGCGCGAAGAAGGTTACCCATATAACCGACGCGTATCTTATTGCCGGGACGGGCGGCGTGTTCGATGTCTTTTAGTCTGCCGGCCGCGCGTGTGGCGAAGGACCGGGAGAGGCCGTGTTGCATCAGCAGTTTGCGCGGGGGACATTCGCGGTAATGATCGAGGATCAGTTGTGAGATCGTGATGAAGGCGTCGGCGGTAGCCGCAGTGCGGAAGATGTGGTCGCCCTTGTAAAAATCATAGATCATCAGGATCGATCGTTTTGCCTTGAAAGCGCGGAGGTCGACAAACACGTGCGGGTTGAAGCACCAGACCTCATCGATGGGTTCGCCGACGAGCCGTCTAATAGCGCGGGCGTACCGGCGGCTGATCATTTTGAAAACGGGGAACAGCTTGTGGCGAAGAAACAGGCTGCCGGCGATTGCCCTGATATCGGCGATGGTCAGGCGGCCTTCGGCGTGTTGTTCGACGATGTCGACAAGGGGCGATCCTTTTGTCTCGCGCGGAGGGTTGATGAAGAATACACGGTTGCCTTGCTCGACCAGCACATTGGCGTAATGCATTTTCGAGAGCAGCATTTTGCCCCAGGGCTCGGTGGAAAGGATGACGATATTTTTTCCCCGGCTATTGATCGACATGACAATTCTTTAAGGCGGCGCTGACAAAATTTATCGCATCATCTGAAATCTCGGGGTAAAGGGGAAGAGAGAGTATCTGGTGCTGGTATTCCCAGGCGACGGGGAAGTTGTCGGGGTTGAACCCGCGATGGCTATAACAAGGCAGGAATGGGAGGGCCGTGGGATAGTGGATGGCCGTCTCGATGCCGCTTTCGGATAATTTTTGTTGAAGATCTTCGCGGTCTTCCACGCGGGTGACATAGAGATGGAAAACGTGGCGGTAATTTTTTTTCACTTTCGGGATGGCGATACCGGTCTCTTCGAGACGGGCATCGTATTTCTTTGCGACCGCGATCCTCGCCTCCGTCCATTGTTCGAGATGCGGCAGCTTGGCCAGCAATATCGCCGCCTGCAAACCGTCCAGCCGGCTATTCCTACCCTCGATGAGATGGTTGTGTTTCCCTTTTTGTCCATGCTGAGCGATCATCCTCACTTTTTCCGCGATGGCGAAATCGTTGGTAGCCATCGCCCCGGCGTCCCCATAGGCGCCAAGGTTCTTACCCGGGTAAAAGCTGAAGCTGGCGGCATGCCCGAAGGTGCCGGCGGTGCGACCGTCGATGGCCGCGCCATGCGCCTGTGCGCAATCTTCGATGACGATGAGGTTGTGTCTGCGGGCGATGTCCATGACCCGGGGCATATCGGCGGGATGTCCGTAGAGGTGAACGGGAATGATCGCTTTCGTCCGGGGAGTGATCGCCTGTTCGGCCAATTCCGGATCGATGGTATAATAATCCCTTTCGATATCCGCAAAGACGGGTGTCGCACCGACCGAGCTGACCGCTTCGGAGGTGGATATCCACGATATGGCGGGAACGATGACCTCATCGCCAGGACCGATGCCATAAGCCTTCAGCAGGATCTCGATCGAATCGGTCCCGTTGGCGCAGGCTATCACCTGGTTAATTCCGATGAAGGCAGCGAAGGCCTGCTCAAAGTCCTTTATCGCCTGGCCCCCGATATAGGAGGAGTTGCGAATGGTAGTTTCGATCGCCCCATCGATTTCTTTTTTAATACTGAGATATTGGGCGTACAGGTCTACAAAAGGGATCTTCATAGTCGATTGGTTATGCGAAGAGTGAAAAATAAACCTTTTTATCGCTCATTTTAAAGAACGGAGGTTCGAAACCGGGCATTAAAGTCGCCCGTATGTGTCTTTCGATCCTGTCTTTGTCCCAGTCCAGGTTTATCTCCTTCAATTTGTCGATGTCTTTTCTATAGATCGTTTTCGTGCCGCGGACCGGCACTAACGAATCCTGGGGGGTAAGCGTATACCGATCATTCAAAATGTCCGAAATTTTATCTTCGAAGAGCCGGATGGATTTTTGATAGGTGATCTCATGCAATTCTTTTACGAAACAATTCGCGGGGATGTCGAACCGGCTTTCGGCAATGATATCGCCGTTGTCGATGCCTTCCGCCATTTTGTGCAGCGTCGTCCCGAATTCCTTTTTTCCGTCGACGATGGCAAAGGAGAATTGATTACAGCCCCTGTACTCGGGAAGGGGCGCCATATGAAGGTTCAGCGCCAGCTTTTTTGCACATCCGATATGTTTGCCCTTGAGTATCTTATGATATTGGATGGATATGATATAATCGAACCCGGGAAGCGAGAGGATGGCTTCCAGGTCTTCATATACCGGGATATTCCTCTCTTTTGCGAAATCGATCAGCTTTTGATTGGCTTCTTTGTTGCGCGTCAGGTCGGTGAACAGTGCGGCTATCGGGAAGTTTTTTGCATCCAGTATCTTCAGACATTCCAGCCCGATCCCTTTAGCGCCCAGGAAAGCGATCCGTTTCATCCTGCCTATTTTAATAAATTAACGATCGGCCTGGCAATCTTCAGGACCGGGTATTTTTCATACATGGATTGAGAAAGGCCATAAACCTTGTGGGCAACCTGCGGGGCCGCAATATATTGATCGAATTCCTCATTGGTAAAGC
>DASYSV010000267.1:0-3476 GCA_036010185.1 Puia sp. | reverse complement strand
TGCGGTTCGTGCAGATATTCGACTGGGGCTGGGACAGCCATGGTACCGATGCCAGTCTGGCCATCGACGTGGGCTTTATCAATAAGTGCCGCCAGGTGGACAGGGCGATGACTGCGCTGCTGCTGGATCTGAAACAACGCGGCTTGCTGGACGAGACGCTGGTCGTCTGGGGCGGTGAGTTCGGCCGGACGCCCATGATGGAGAACCGCGAAGGCAAGCCCAATCCCTTCAAGGGCAGGGATCACCATACCGACGCCTTTACGATCTGGATGGCCGGCGGCGGCATCCGCAAGGGACATAGCCATGGCGAGACCGATGAGATCGGGTATACCGGCATATCGGGTAAAGTTGATACCTTCGACGTGCAGGCAACCATTTTGAACCAGCTTGGATTCGACCATACGCGCTTTACCTATGATTTTCAGGGCCGGCCTTTCCGGCTTACTGACGTAAAGGGAAACGTCATCAAAGAGATTATAGCATGATCAACCGAAAACAGTTCATCGCACAAACAACCATGGCCGCTACCGCTGTATTATTTGAATCTTATGCACATCCGCTGGTGTCGCCTTCGGTCCGGGATGGCTTCCAGCTGAAGATCCTTGCCACCGACTGGGGTTTCCCGGGTAATCTGGACGAGTATGGCGCCAAAGTGAAGGCCGCAGGTTATGACGGCATCGAGATCTGGTGGTCGCTGGAATCGGCGCGGCAGGATGAAGTCTTTTCCATGCTGCGGAAATACGGGCTCGAAGTAGGATTTCTTTGCGCGGGTTCGGAGCCCGAGGTGGCTGCACATTTCGAACATTTTAAGAAAATGGTGGAGGGTGCGGCGCGGAATACGCGGCAGCGACCTTTATATATCAACTGCCACTCGGGGCATGATTTTTTTTCCTATGAGGAAAATTCGCGGTTTATCGATCTTACGACGGCGCTTAGCCGCGAGACAGGCATCCGGATCCTGCATGAGACCCACCGGAGCAGGATGTTGTTTGCCGCACCAGTCGCGCGTCACTACCTGGAAGCGCACCCCGATCTGCGGATAACCTTTGACGTTAGTCACTGGTGCAATGTCAGTGAAAGTCTTCTCGCCGACCAGCCGAAAACGATGGCGCTGGCGCTGGAACGGGCAGATCATATCCACGCCCGGATCGGGCACCCTGAAGGACCACAGGTCAACGACCCGAGGGCGCCGGAATGGCAGCCGGCCGCCGAAGCGCATTTCGCATGGTGGGATGCGATCCTTCGCCGCAAGAAACAACAGGGTGAAGTGATGACGATCCTTACGGAATTCGGCCCCCCGGATTATATGCCGACGATGCCCTATACGCACAAACCGCTCGCGGATCAATGGGCGATCAATGAATACATGCTTCACACCCTGAGAACACGATACGCATAATGGGCTCCTTTTTCACCCTGACCGGCCGGCTGCACCCCCTTCGCGTTCATCTTCCCATAGGCATCCTGCTGCTGGCGATCATGCTGGAGATATTGAGCGGGCGCGCCCGGCACCAGGGGTTAAAGCAGGCCGCCGATCTCAGCCTGCTGATCGGGTTCCTTTGCGCGGTGTTGTCCTGTATTACGGGTCTGCTCCTGTCTCAATCCGGCGACTATGATGAATCGGTGGTCAATGTCCATCAATGGCTGGCTATTTCGCTGACGATCGTTTCGGGTATGTTGTATGTGACCTTGCACGGCAAGCCGATGACGCGGCAGGGGGGTGCGCTCACTGCTGGGGTGGTGGTTTTGTTGATCCTGACGGGACATTGGGGCGGGACGCTTACTCACGGTCCCGGTTATCTGACTGCGAACCTGGAGCCGGCGGTGTCGGCACCTGCATTACGCCCGATAGCCGATGTGCAGGCGGCAGGGGTTTATATCGATCTCGTCCAGCCGGTGTTGCATGACAATTGTTATGGCTGTCATCGGATGGGCCGGGTCAAGGGAGGCCTGCGGCTGGATATACCCGACGGGATCATGAAAGGCGGAAAGGATGGACCTGTGGTGGTTGCTGGTGACGCTGCGGCGAGTTTGCTTTTGAAGCGAGTCCTGCTACCATTGGATGACGATCATCATATGGCGCCGAAGGATAAGAATCAGCTGACGATCCGGGAGATCCAGTTGCTGAAGTGGTGGGTCGACAACGGCGCGCCTTTTGATAAGACCGTGGCGTCGCTGCGCCAGGATACGGCAGCGGCGGCGATGCTTTTGGCCTTCCACAACGGTACGGCGGCGCCGGTAGCCGCCTCGATGGTGACCAATATTGCGGACAGCGATCTGCCGATGGGACAGGCTCGCCCTGCGCCCGCGGAGGCGGTGAAGGTGCTGAGGGCAGCGGGGGCGGTGGTGTTGCCGATCGATCAGGCCAGCAATTATCTTTCGGTGGATCTGGCAGGCAAGCCGGTGAGTTCTGCGGTGTTGCGCGCAATCCCGATGCTTCGCGAGCAGTTGGTTTCTCTTAAATGCAGCTGGTCGAAGGTGGGGGATGAAGTGGTGAGCGCTGCAGCGGCCTGTCCTCTGCTCGTGCGGTTATGGCTGGATCATACGGCGATCACGGGGGCGAACCTCGATACGTTGTGTGGACTGGGTAATTTGAAATATTTGAATCTGACAGGTGATGCGGTGGGGGCGGCGCAGGTTTCGGGGTTGAAAGGGGCGCCTAAGCTGGCGGAGATCTATTTGTATCAGACGAAGGTGGGTCGGGGCGATTGGGATGTCTTGCGGCGGGATTTTCCGCAGGCGATATTGGATTCGGGCGGGTATGGGATACCGTTCCTGGCTTCGGATACCGCGATAGTACGGGAGCCGGCGAAGTGAATAAGATAATATCGATATGGCAAAGGGTACCTGTTATTATCAGCGCTCCGCTCATGGGTCTTGTTGTTGCCGCCATCGGAACAACGCCATGGGCTTTTCTCGTGGGGCTTAACTTCAAATATGCTTCTGCGGTACCCTGGGCGGTGCCGGTAACGGCTGTGTATCTTTGGTTCTACTGGCGATATTTTACAGGTGCGTGGGGGCCACCCCGATCGAACCTGGAAGCCCGAAAGAAACTCTGCCGGGCGAATGCTCTTTCTGATGAGGTGTGGGGCGCTGCCCTACTGGCAGGGGTAGCGGGACTCGCATTTATCGTAGTGTCTCAGACCGTGCTCGACCGCATGATACGCTTGCCAATGCAAGCTACTGATGAGCTACCTCACGTGCCGGTGCTGATGCTGTTCTTTTCCATCATTATGGGAGCCATCGTTGCGGGAGTGGCGGAGGAGTCGGCTTTCAGGGGATATATGCAAGGGCCGCTGGAACGGCGGCATGGGCCAGTGGTTGCGATCCTGACCGTAGGGGTGCTGTTTGGATTTGCGCATTTCAGTCATCCGGAAGTCGGGTTTGCGATGATGCCATATTATATTATAGTGGCCACGGTGTATGGCATGCTGGCTTATTTTACGAATTCGATCTTGCCAAGCCTGGTTTTGCAT
>DASYSV010000248.1:0-16662 GCA_036010185.1 Puia sp. | reverse complement strand
CCAGAGCAGACCTTTCTTACCCGGATCTTCGATGATCTGGTGCACGAAAGAAGAGTTGCTCCTGGGAAAAGTTCCGCTGATAAGCGTCCAGGTCTTACCGTAATCATTCGTCTTGTAAAGGTGGGGATTGAAATCACCGATGAACTGACCGTCGGCGGAGATATAGGCCGTCCCCGCGTCGAATGGCGAAGGATCGATGGCACGGATCGTGGACCATTTGGGCAGACCGGGTATATTGGCTGTCACATCTTCCCAATGAGCTCCGTCATCCTGTGTAACATGTACCAGTCCGTCATTGCTGCCCGTCCAGAGCACCCCTGCTTTCACCGGAGATTCCGCGATCACGTATAAGGTGCAGCCGTCGAAGGTAAAAAGATTATCGGTGCTGACGCCGCCGGAACTTTGCTGATGCGATTTGTCATTCGTCGTCAGATCCGGACTGATGACCTTCCAGGTCTGACCGCCGTCGGTAGTAACATGCACGTACTGGCTGCCGATGTATACCTTGTCATGCACATACCGCGAAACGGCCATAGGGAAATTCCAGTGCCAGCGATAGCGCATCTCCGAGGGCGGATAGCCATATCCGGCTTCAGGCCAGGCCCGTACGTCGCGGACATCGCCCGTACGCAGATCGGTTCGGTCGAGACCGCCGTCATAACAGCCGGACCAAATGATATTGTTGTCTTCCGGATCGGGCTGCGCGAAACCGCTTTCGCAACCGCCGACATAGGTCCATAATCCGGTGGGGATACCGCCTTCCAGGCTGTTGCTGGGCCCGCGATAGGAATAGCCGTCCTGCCGGTTGCCATATACATAATAAGGGACCTGGTTGTCGACGGCCACATGATACATCTGGGCGATGGGAAGGTTCACGTTCTCCCAGCTCTTTCCACCGGTAAAGGTCATGTTCAAACAGCCGTCATGCGCGACCATTGCACGTAGCGGGTCTTTGGAATCGAACCACATATCGTGCGTATCGCCTCCCGGTTTGTAATCGCCGTTCTCCCCCACTCCATTAAAGGATTTACCGCCATTTTTGGATTCCATCACCGTCACGCACATCGTGAACACGTCGTCCGGGTTCCCCGTGGAGACCCGTACCCGAGTATAATAGCTGGCCCGCTGCGCCAGGCTATGACTAGTGAACATTTTTTTCCAGGTGACGCCCGCGTCGTCCGAGCGATAAAGCGCCGGGTCTTTGTCTTCGATCAATGCATAGACGATGTTTGGATTGCTGTAGGCTAGATCCACGGAGGTCTTGCCGACAGGATGTCCAGGGCCTCCGGGCAGACCGCCGCCAAGCCGAGTCCAGGTCCTTCCGCCATCGGTGGTCTTGAATATACCGCTACCGGGACCGCCGCTTTTAAGCATCCAGGTGTTGAAACTGATCTGCCACATAGCCGCATACAGCGTGCCGGGATGCTGAGGATCGATCGCCAGATCGGCGCACCCCGTCAATGAATCGACAAATAGCACCCGTTCCCAGCTCTTGCCGCCGTCGATGGTTTTATAAACGCCCCGCTCTTGCTGCGGCGCATGTGTATTACCGAGAGCAGCCACATACACGATGTTCGAATCATTCGGATCGACGATCACACGTCCTATACGTCCCGTGGCCTGCAAACCCATATTGGTCCAGCTCCGTCCGGCGTTGACCGACTTATATACCCCATTTCCCATGGCTTCCGCAGGCCGGATGAGAAAGGTCTCACCCGTACCCGCCCACACCTGTTTGGGATTGGATGGCGCAACGGCCAGCGCGCCCACGGAGGAATTGTCCGCACTGTCGAAGACCGGATGCCAGGTGATCCCGGCATCCTCTGTTTTGAATATACCGCCCGAGGCGGCGCCGACATATGCTACATTCCTGTCGCCCGGCACGCCCGCAAGCGCGATAGCCCTGTTCCCATCGGGACCGATGAAACGGAAACGCAATTGCCGGAAAAGACTACTGTCATAGCGCTGCGGAAAGGCCTGCAGCCCGATGAGCATCAGCAATGCCACGATCGCGCTGACCGCTTTCGGCCGACGATTCCGGAGATGCCAACGGTACCGGATCACCGTTGCGACGATCAGGATCAGCCCGCAGATCTCCGAGATCAGCTTCTCCCCGTCCAGCCAGTCAACGGGCCTGTCTTTCAATTCGGGGTCCATTACGATCCCGTGGATGATGAAGAGCAATGCCGTACCATAAGAGATCAAATGGACGTTCTTCCAGGCGCGGAAACCCATCCGCCGTTTGATCGCCTTTTGCGTTGTGATCACCACAACGATGACGGCATATGCTGCCAGGGACCCGAGCACCGTCCAGAAGGGCTGATGCGGTGCCGAGACAGGAGCGACGATATCTGCGACGGAGTATTTCAAAGACGCATCCGGCAGCAATAGCAGCGGATGCGCCAACGCCAGTGCAAGCGCCACATACGCGGTCCAGTTATGCAGATCGTCGATGCTGATCCTCTGCACGACCCCCGGCATCTTCTTCCAAAGGACCGACCGCCGGTAGGCGGTGCTCAGCAGCATGCCCAGCAGCAGGTTGAAGGTCAGGACAGCGGTAGCGATGAGTCCGACCGTCGAAGAAATATCCAGCCAGTTAGTTTCCATTTTCTTCGTGAGTGGCCGTCCCTGACGGCTCATTTTTTGCGCTGATCACCGGCACCTGCCGTTCGTAGATCAATTTGTTGACTGCAGGCAGTCCCGTATTCTCCACTTCTTTCAGCCGGTGTAGCTGTTTGTCTGCCTGCACGCTCAGCTCTGCATACACATCCCGCACCTGCGCGCTGGGCGGGGCGTTCCCGCCCGCGGCGACGCCATAAAGACCGGACAATTTATCGTTGATCCGGATGGGATAGTTGAGTACGTCTTCCGAACTCTTCGCCTTCGTCTGGTCCAGCGCTTCCTCTATCGAGGTCAGCTCACGGCTAAGGCTATCCGAAAATTTCCTGATAGTTCGTCCCGCACTGTCGAGCCGGCCGTTGAGATCGTGCAATTGTGTTCGCAGGTCCCGGATACGGAGGATCGCCTTCTGCACTTCATTGTACTTGCCCTGCACCTGTAGCAGGAAGGCCACCTGCGCATCATAGTCCGCCTCGCTCATCGAGTCATTGGGGTCTGCGAGGATCGTAAAGGCCACGTCCGTCGAATCCTTGCCATAACGGAACCGCGCCGTATACTTTCCCGGTGCGGACTTTGGAGTCCCCGCTCCTCCCGTCCACAGCACCATTTGTGGGATGCGCACGGACGGTGGATACAGCATATCCCATACGAAGGTATTCATGCCCGACTGACATTCCAGCCGTGAGTCCGGGTCGTCGTGTCTTGGCCTTGTGCTGAACGTGCGGATCGTTTCGTGCTTCTTGCCAAAGATGGTGACGCTCACTCTCGGCGAGTCCGGAGCATCTTTTAGCCAATACCGGAATACGACCCCATTGGGCGGGTTCTGACCCACATTGCGAAGGGCCTCTCCCCCTTCTCTTCTCCGTCCTCTTCCGCCACCAGGCATCCGATAGGCATCGCCCGGCTCGAAAACATGAAGACGCTGATCCAGGATACCGTCGCCCTTTTGCTGTAGCAGACCCAGATCGTCGAGTGACCAGAAGGCCCTGCCCTGCGTCGCTATGATAAGATCGTTATTTTTTATAGTGAGATCGGTTACGGGTACTATCGGCAGGTTCAGCTGGAAAGGCTCCCAATTGTCGCCATCGTCATAACTGATATACATGCCGTATTCGGTTCCCGCATACAAAAGACCCGGGCGTTTGTGATCTGCCCGGACGACACGTGCAAAATGCATGGGTGCGATCCCTTTGGTGATCAGCTTCCAGGTCTTGCCGTAGTCCTCTGTCCGGTAGATATAAGGTGTATAATCATCCAGCCGGAAACGCATGCCTACCGCGTACGCGGTTCCCTTCCTGAAAGGATCGGTCTCAATGCAATTCCATAAGGTCCATTTACCGGCATCGGGTGGCGTTACGAGGTCCCATTGACCACCGCCGTCGCGGCTGACATGGATCAGGCCATCATCACTTCCTGCCCATAACAGGTCTTTTTCCAGCGGCGACTCGGTAGCCGTGAAGATCGTGCAGTAATATTCCGCGGATGTATTGTCCTTGGTGATGGGTCCCCCGCTGGCGCCTTGTTTCGATTTATCGTTCGTGGTCAGATCGGGGCTGATCGCCGTCCAGCTCTTCCCTTCGTTTTCGGTCATGAACAGCTGGTTGCCGGCGCAATAGAGACGATGTGGATCATGCGGAGAAAAAAAGATAGGGTAGTTCCATTGGAACCGGAATTTCAGCGAGTCGGCTCCATAACCGGTCGGGTTATCGGGCCAGACGTCGATGGCCCTGCTCTCCCCGGTGCGATGATCGAGGCGGCCGAGATAACCATCGTAATTACCGCCGTATACCACATCGGGGTTCAGCGGGTCAGGCACGATATAGCCGGCTTCGAAACCTGCCGTGGGCTCCCAGTCGCGTTGGGTAATGCCCGGCCCGGTCGTCCTGCTCTTGATACGCACGCTCGAATTGTCCTGCTGCGCGCCCAGAATATGATAAGGGAAGGCATTGTCGGTCGTTACCCGGTAGATCTGGGCCGTGGGCTGGTTGTCCAGCGAGCTCCAGTTCTCGCAGAAATCATAGCTGATCTGCGCGCCGCCGTCATCTGCGAGGATAAGACGATGCCCGTCCTGCGGATCGATCCAAAGATCGTGATGATCGCTGTGGGGCGACTGAACGCGGGTAAATGTTTTCCCGCCGTCGAGGCTACGCATAAATTCGACATTCGTACAATAGATGGTATTCTCGTTGGTGGGGTCTACAAATACCCTGTTGAAATACCACGCGCGTTGTTTGATCTCGTTTTCACTATTGATCAGCTTCCAGTTCGCGCCGCTGTCGGTGCTCAGAAAAAGACCCCCATGCGCATTTTCGATCATCGCATACACCTTGTCGGGGTTGGTGGCCGCCACCGATATATTCACCACTCCCCAGATGCCTTTTGGCAATCCCTTCCGCCCGGAAATATTCACCCAGGTCTCCCCGCCGTCGGTGCTCTTATACATACCGCTGCCTTCGCCACCGCTCTCCATGCTGTAGGGTGTCCTTATGACATGCCACATACCGGCATATAGAACGGAAGGGTTACCCGGCTCCATGACGAGATCAGAACATGCGGTTTGGTCATTGATATAGAGAACGCGCTTCCAGGTCTTGCCTCCGTCGGTGGTCTTATAGACGCCCCGTTCGGTGTTGGGTCCGAAAAGATGGCCCTCCACAGCGACCCATACGATGTCGGGATTTTTGGGATGTACGACGATGCGTGCGATATGACGGCTGTCTTTCAATCCCAGGTTATGCCAGGTGCGTCCGCCGTTGTCACTGCGCCAGATGCCGCCCTGGTTCTCGGAAACATTGTTCCGAAGAGTGCTTTCTCCCTCTCCCGCATATACGATGGTTTCATCGGAAGGCGCCAGCGCCACGGCTCCTACCCCGCCGCCGAACCAGCCGTCCGATACATTCTTCCAGTTGCTGCCGCCATCGGTGGTCTTCCAGAGACCGCCGCCCGTAGCGCCGAAATAGAAAGTATGTTTATTGCCGATGCTGCCGACGACCGCGTCGGCCCTGCCGCCGCGGAAGGGACCGATCAGCCGGTATTTCAGCGGGGCAAAAAAGGAAGAATCGGTGTTGCCCGAATGCGCAATGGGCGCGGATTTCCTCTGCGCGATCAGAAAGCCCGGTGCGAGCAGTAAAAGGATGGTTAGTCTCATGGTGCGATATTTAGTTTAGTAGCTTCCTGTTGGAGGGCAGTCCAGGCGGCATCGGTATTACGGGCGGCCTGCTCCGTGGTTTGTAATGCCGATTGAGCCTGTACGGTAGGAGCCAGATCGGCTTCTTCGAGGACCGTAAAGATGGTGGCATAGTCTCCCTGCAGCTGTGAAAAGGAAACAGGTCCGAAAGGAGCGGGTGCGGCCGCTCCCCGGCCAAAGCGCCTACCCTGTCCTTCCAGTGCGGCAGCCCTGGCATCCAGCTGTTGAAGTGCTGTCAGCCGGTCGCCTGATGCCTGCGGTATGGACGCCGCAATCCGGGTCCTCAATGCCCTGATCTTTTCGACGGCCTCCATGGCCCTGACGCGCCCGTGATAGGCGGCCAGCGCCAGGTCATGTTGCTGTTGCAGCGTCGCGACGGCTGTTTTGACCCGAGGGTCCATCCGGACTGTCAACGGCTGCGTATACGTCTTTCCTCCGGCTGTCAGCTTCAGAGTGTAGACGCCGGGAGTGACCCAGGGCGATGTCGGAGACGGCGCGGTATTCCCAACGACGGCGCCGATGGGATAGGATGGCGGAACATTCAACGGCTGATAATGGAGATCCCACAGAAAACGATGCGGGCCCGCTGCCGCAGACAATATTTGCTGCGGCCTGATCCAATAGGTAGGGATGTTGACGTCCGGGACAGTATAAAGCGTGTCCGTGCTGGAATAATGACGCACCTGTTTTCCGGCACCATCTAGGATTTCGAGCGTCACAGGGGTCGACTCGTCGCCCTTCAGGTAATAGTCGATGATCGCACCGTCGGGTGGATTCTCGCCCGCGGGCTCGTCGCCCGGTAAAGGCGTGTCGGTGTACATATCCCAGCGGATACGAATGGCCGGCTCGGGTTTATATAAGACTGCATCGGCCACAGCCTTCCCACCTGCCAGCTGACGCAGCGGCGAAATATCATCCAGTATCCAAAACGACCGGCCATGGGTACCCACGACCACATCCGCATCTTTAAAGACGAGATCGCGTATGGAGGTAGCCGGCATATTCAACCGGAGGGACTCCCAGTGTCCGCCGTCATCGAAAGAGACATATACGCACTGTTCCGATCCGGCCAGCAGTAATCCCCTGTGATGCGGGTCCTCGCGCACGACATTGATCGGGCCGTCGGGGAGACCATTCGTGATGGCCGTCCATGTCTTTCCCCCGTCATGGGTTTTGTAAATATGCGGATGCATGTCGTCTGTCCGGATGCCGTTGACCGCGGCATAGGCGGTATGGGCGTCAAAATGCCCCGCGTCGATCAGCGATACCTTCTGCCAATCGGTTATTTCCGGGGGCGTTACGTTCGACCAGGTCTTGCCGCCATCGTGCGTGACATGGATCAGTCCGTCGTCCGTACCAGCCCAGATAGTTGCGCCGTCCACCGGAGACGGGGCGACCGTATAGATGACCCCGCGCCGCGGCATCTTCTTCAATGACTCCGTATTGTAAATGCCCACACTCGCCGGGATATTCCAGGTGGCGCGACTGAGGTCCGGACTAATGATATCCCAGGAATGCCCGCCGTTCACGGTCTTGAAAAGCACATTGCCTGCGAAATACAGCGTATGCGGATCGGTAGGCGAGAAAAGGACCGGCGCGGTCCGCAGAAACCGGTATTTTCCGCTGCGTATCACCTCGGGCGCAATATTCTGCACCTGTCCTGTTCGCTTGTCGTAGCGCGTTATCTTGCCTCCATAAATGATATTGGGATCCAACGGATCGGCTGCTATATACCCGTATTCCTCCACTCCTACCGGATGCCATTCCCGAAAGGTGATCTCCCCGTCATTGCCACGGGAGGCGATGCCCACCGAACCGCTTTCCTGTTGCCCGCCATAAACATTGTAGGGAAAAGCATTGTCCGTGCTCACGTGATAGAACTGGGCCGTAGGTTGGTTAAACCAGGACGAAAAGGTCTTGCCTCCATTGACTGTGACGATGGCGCCCTGGTCGCAGGCGATGAGCAGGATGTCCGGATGATCGGGGTTGATCCAGATGCGGTGATAGTCATCGCCGCCGGGAGCGCCCTTATATGCATTCCAGGACATCCCGCCGTCCGTGGATCTCCACACCACAACGTCCGCAGTGTAAACGATGTCTTTATTCTTCGGATCGGCCTTGACCTCGGCAAAATCGTCACCACGGCCCCAGAAACGCGAATCACTGTTCAGCTTCTTCCAGGACTCGCCCGCGTCATCGCTGCGATAGATACCGCCATTGGCGCCGGCATCCACGGTGGCATACAAACGCGTCGGATCGGAGGGCGCGACACAGAAACCGATGCGGCCGAGACCCTGTGCAGTGGAAGGCAATCCCTGTGTCAGCTGATGCCACGTGGTGCCTCCATCCGTCGATTTGAACAGACCGCTGTTGGGTCCGTTCCAGGACCCATTCTCCCAGGGACCTTGCCTTCCGGCCCACAGGTCTGCGTACACCACCTGCGGATTCACTGGGTCGATGGTCACTTGTACGGCGCCCGTATTTTCATCTTTGTACAATACTTTCTCCCAGTGCTGGCCGCCGTCGGTGGTCCTGAAAACGCCTCTTTCGGGATTGGGTCCGTAAGGATGACCCAGCACGGCGACAAAGACACGGTTGGGATCATGCGGATCGATGGCAAGACCGCCCATCTGCTGACCTTCCGCCAGCCCGAGATGCTTCCAGGTCTTGCCGGCGTCATCGCTTCGGTAGATTCCGTCGCCGACCGAGAGGTCGGGGCGCTGTATCCCTTCGCCGCTGGCGACATAAACGATGTTGGGGTCCGAAGGAGCGACGGCAACGTCGCCTACGGAGCCCGTTGGCTCCGCATCGAACAACGATACCCAGGTCCTTCCGAAATCGGTCGTCTTCCATACTCCGCCGTTGTTGACGCCGATGTAAAAGACATTGGGTTGTTGCGGTACACCGCAGCCGCCGACAGTACGGCCCCCACGATGCGGTCCGATCATTCGCCAGTGGAGATTACCGTAAAAAGCAGTATCTGGTGTTTGTGCCTGCGAGAAGGCTCCCGTCAATGCGAAAAAGAGGATTAAACCCCACCGCAGACGGGGGATGGCCAGTTTTTTCATGTGCAGTGTGTTGAAAGCGGGCAAAAGGTATAACATAATCCTTTTCGGCCTAGTCCGTCCATCAACTTTTTTTTATCGGTGAAATCAGGAGCGACTGTCGTCGCCATGTCCCTCATCGGTAGCGGTCCCCCCTATACGTGACGATAGCCCGCGATCATATCCGCGATGACGCCGTGTCCGAAATGTTTCGCCCAATCCAGCGACGTGGCCCGGTAGGCCTTATCACGCAGCCGCAGATCCGGCGACGCAGATAGCGCAAGACGCGTCAACTCTTCGTCATTACGCTCGGCGGCAAAATGCAGCAATGTTTTGTCCCATTCACCGTATAGCTGGTTGACCGTCCCCGGATTTTCCAGCAACCGTTGTCTGGCCCTCTCCTTCCACCCCAGGTCCCAGGCGTCGAGCACCGTAAATGCCGCACCGCTGCCGACCAGCCATTCCGCTGCATCGGATTGACGACAATGCACCGCCAGTTCCATCAATGTCATCCCATTGGTCAGCCGGTGATGGCCCCCTCCGGACATGTATGAAGGAGGCAATGAATACAACACATCCATGTCGCCGCGACCGATGGCTTCCGCAAGTTGCACCTCCTTCGGAGAGGGAGGGCGCGAAAGCAGCTTTTCCGTGATGAGCCACCAGGTCCAGCCTTCTCCTACCGTTGTAAAACCCAGCTGTTCATACGTACGTCTGCCCGCATCGGTAGAATTCAGCACGGCATACCGATAACCCATCTCACGTGCATGAAGACAGGCGGCAACCGTCACGGCCTTTCCGATACCGATATGACGTGCCCTGGGTACTACCCCGACATGATAGATCCCGGCAGCGCCATAATGTCCGGTCGACAGAAAAACGACGCTATGAGCTACGACCCTCCCCTGCAACCGCGCGACAAAACGGGTCCATTGCACGGGTCTCTCGGCCAACGAGAGAGAAGGTATGATCACCTGTGCATATGGCAGTTGTTGGATAGCTTCCAACGAGCTGCTGTTATCGATGGTGATGGACAATCCTTTTGGAAACGGGTGATGAGTTTGTAGCTGTCCGAGATCCAGCGCCATCCAGCGGGGACGCCATCCCGGCTGAAACCCCCGCGCCAGCAATCGGACCCCGAGATCGGCAGGCTGGGGAGGGTCGAGCGACCAGCAACCCGCACCCTTCGGCGGATGCCGAAGATAGAAATCCATCATCTCATCCAATCGATGGCTTTCCTGCCCGGGCGGCAGCTCAGGGAAGGCTATCATGGAAGTGCAGGTCGGACTGCCACTGGTCCATTGAAGACCTTCCCGGGCGATGATGGTGCCGCCGAGCGTGGCGGCCTCCTGTCTGAATAAGCTCGCATGATTCAGCGCCGCAGCCTGCTGTAATTGACGGGGAGTCATCGTACCCAAATATACGACGCGAGGGGCCTTTTGGCCCCTCGCGTCTAAAACTTATTGAAAGAAGATCACCCGTTGATGATCGATGAATTGTCCAAATATTGAGCCGTCGGATGATATATGAAAAGACAGCTTCCTCCCTTTACTGCGCGGATAATGCGGCCGCTGACTGCCGAAGGAATGGCCGGGCAACCCAGCGAGGTTCCGAGCGTACCGAATTCATGCATATACCGGTCGCCGACATAGCTGGATCCGTGTAAAACGATATTCCTTTTGGCGGCCATGTCGTTATAGCCTGAATCCACTCCAGCCAGCTTCAACGAAAGACCATTGTGTCCGATATAGGTCCACCTGGTCACATAAAACCCCAGACTGCTCTTGTAGGAATCCGGCTCGTTCGAAAAACTGCTGGCATACTCCTCACCGGAGTTCTGCCCGTGCGCGACATAGGTTCGATACAGCAGCCTTTTATGCCGTACATCGATGACATACATTCTTTTACTGCAGGAAGACTGGCTGAAATCGACGATCGAAAGGACACTGCGCTTCCGGATCATCCTTTTCTTCAACAGGTTGTGATACCCCCGCCAGGCGTATTCGAAGGCTTTCTCATCCAAACCGGAACTATCTAGCTTCATGCTCGTATAGATCAGGCTGGCCTGATTGATCACGAGCCGCAGCTCCGCCCTTTTCTCAGCTGCTTTAGCACTCATCGCTGTCAGCCCGGAAGCGACAGATGCCAGCTCACGTACTTTCCCGGCGGCTATCGTTGCGGCCGCACTGGTCTCCCTGGCACTAGTCGTGGTTGCACTGATCGCGGCCGTATTCGCCAAGGCGGCTTTGGTCTCTTCTACGCTTCCCGGAGCCGCACTGGTCGCGGCGACGCTGGCAGCACTTACACTGGTGGTAGCGCCGGCTGCGCTTTCGCTGGCCGCACTCGCACCGGTCACGGATTCATCCCGCATCACGGCCCTCATCGCCTTCACCGTGGGATGATCGACGAACTTCCGGATAACTACAGAAGTATAAAAAGTTTGGGTTCTCTGATCTTGTGGTAGCAGGTTACGTTTTCCCCCATCATCCGTATTGCCGGTCCGCATAGCAGGCGCGGTCAGGATCATGGACGATAAGGTAACCTTAAAAAAAAGGTTGGTTAATAGGCGCATTGGATTTCGATTTAAGGATATTAGACATAGGGTTTCGATTGAACAGGAGAACTATTTTTCCCCTTATCCGATTCCGCGCGTGTCCCCACTATATAACGCATAAATCGCGGAAATATGACCCGGCGGGACGCCGGGAACAGAATAATCTAGAGCCGGGTCAAGAGCATTAGCGCCGACCGCTATCAGCAGGCCGGTCAATCGGGATAAAAGTCGTTTTGGCAGGCCGCCGGAGACGGCCGTGATCGGGTACGGCATAAAGACAAGGTTTAGATGATTCAACGCGACCCTGCGGGGCGGTGATGGCGCATTCCATCCCGTTCAGGCAGAGGCGTTTGCGTTTGATCGTCTGAACTTTTACTATTCATAGGGATCACGGGATTCGTAATGTCCTTCATCTTCGCTTCCAGTTCACAGAACTCCCGTTGCGTCTCGAGCAACTCGGCATGCGCCTGGATCATTTCCTTTTCAAGCTTGGCGATCTGCCGGGTCTTCTTGGCCAACTGACGACTTCGCCGGAGATACCCAAGAAGGACCGCTACGATCAGCATCGATCCGAATACAAACAAATTGAGGGTGATATCGAAGGTCTGCATAGATGATCATTTGGTGATTAAATGGGGTTTTACAAATGATTCATCCTTTGCCACTGCGCGTGTAGAATTTATACATAGAATACTGATTTTGCTTGTATAAAAGTACCCAGCCGCGTAACCAGCATTTACCCGCCTGCTGAAAAAGAATAGCGAACCCGGACAATGACGTATGATATCATACATACATCGAATTACGTATTAATTTAAAATATAATTTAAAAAAAGAAAGCACCGGGTGTCATCCTCTGCTTATTTCCGCTAATTTTAGCACTCAAGGTTAAGGCATGATAAACAAGTTTATCTGGTTTTTGATCGTTCTTACCCTTTCTTTTAAAGCTACCCCCGCACAGACACCCTCGTTAATGGGCTATACCGTTCAACATTTTACGGATGAGAACGGACTGCCGCAAAACAGCATTAACGACCTTCTGTTCGATCAACATGGATACCTGTGGCTGGCGACACAGGTCGGTCTCGTCCGTTTCAACGGGAATTCGTTCAGGACCTACTACCCTGACGACCGGCCGGTGATGGAATCCAATATTTCTTACCTGGGAACAGACCCTGGGGGCCATCTGTTTTTCCAAACCACCGATCGGCACCTTTACCTTTATGCCGGCGACCAGGGCGGCCGTCTGCATCCGCTGAACACACCCTCCACCGGGAAACTATTACTCAATAACAGAAAACAGCTTTTCGATTTCACCGCATTCCTGCAACAACCGCAGGACCCGGGACAACGATTGCAGAGAAAAGCCATCTTCTTGGACCTTTTCGATCACAGCGATAACTTTTTCGTTTCGGATACCGGTCACATTTATATCCGCCACCACGACAGCCTCTCTTATTATGACGGCAACCGCCTTTTTACGCTGATGCCGCAGGTGCCGGCCCCTTCTCAATATTTCATCGCAGAAAAACGCCTGTATGTGCTGAAAGGGGATTCGGTCCTCGGGGTCTATGAAAAAGACCGGAAGATCGGCGGAGCGGAAAAGATACGCGGTGATGGCTTGCACGCAGCCACCGGCCCACCGGCCCCGGAATATCGCATTTTTGCCTCCGGCGGTCATATTCATTTACTCGCAGGCAGCAAGCTATACCGGCTTTATCCAGACTCTCTCCGGCATATACACTCGGCCTACCTGACCGACTTGTCTTTCATACCCCTTATTTCGGCTATCGAGTACAATCCGGGGCTCGACCTGCTGCTGGTAGCCACCCTGACCGAAGGCTTTTACTTCCTTCGGAAAAATTTCTTCGCGAACCCGGGGTGGCCGGACCAGCTGCGTAAAAAAATGTCCGGGAGGCTCTTCGGTCCGGTGGCGTTGCTACAGAACGAGGATATCCTGACCGACAAGTTCGTCTTTACACCCGATGGCCGATCCTCAACGACAAAGAGCCCCGCCTCAGGCTGGAGACAATGTCTGTTCCGGGACCGCGCCGGCAATATCTGGGGTGACATCGGCAACCGGCCTGTGAAAATGAAGACGGACCTGACCCCCGTAGATATCGGCCCGCCGCTGGACGCCGATGTCATGGATTATGCGCAGGACCCCGACGGGAAAATGTATTGCCTGACCCGCCAGTCGCTATGGAGCATGGATCCCCGATCGGGCCCCGATCCGCTGTTCAATCGCCTCTATACGACCGATCAGTTGCCCGACAAAGGAGACAACGAGTCGATGGCTTTCATCGAACCGGACAGGTTGTGGATCGGAAATACCAATGGGCTCATCGATTTCGATATCCGTAAAAAGGATGCCCGCCCCATTCAGGAATTATCCGGGATGCACGTCAGGGCGATCCATCGCTGTCAGGATGGTTCGATCCTGATCGGTACTTACGGCGAAGGCTATTTCTATTATCAGCACGGACATTTTTACCGGATGCCGCTGGATAAGAACGGCTTCCTGGTAACGGCGCACTGCTTTCTCGAAGACCATAAGGGAAATATCTGGATCCCCTGTAACAAAGGACTCTTCAGAGTACCCAAGGCCGATATCGACAGCTGGACCAAAGGCGAGACAAGCCTGCTTTTCTATTATTATTATGGACGCCAGGACGGTCTGGAGACCAACGAATTCAATGGCGGTTTCAATCCCTCCGGCGCGATCACCGGCAAAGATTTCGTGGCCCTGCTATCCATGAAGGGCATCGTTTGCTTCTATACCGATTCACTGCCTACAGATTTCCCACAGGATTCGATCGACTTGTCCGAGGTAGAGATCGACGGAAAGCCTGTCCCCGTAAAAGACACCATCGATCTTCCCGCGGGATACAACAGTCTCAACCTGGAAGTGTCCTGCCCCTATCTTGGCAATCGGAATAATCTTTATCTCGAGTACAGCCTGGAAGGGCTGAGTGATGAATGGAAACAGGTTCCGGAGGACGGCATGCTCAACCTGAGCCGCCTCTCACCCGGAAACTATACCCTCTTGGTAAGGAAGGTGAATGGCTTCGGAAAGAACAATTTTCAATACCGCCAATGGAGCATTATCATCCCACCGACATTCTACCGGTCGAGCGGGTTCCTGTTCGCGCTCGGGCTGGCATTATTGATCCTGCTCGTCCTGCTGGCACAGGTAAGCGTGAAGCTCATCGAAAAAAAGAGGGAGGCCAGGGAGAACGCGGAAACGCTAAAAGGAACCGTAACCCGTCTCGAAGAAACCGTTTCGAAACTGCAGCTCTCCGAACAGGCGTTGGTAAAGACCAGCCGGCAACGTGAAAAACTCATCTCGCTGGTCATACACGATCTGCGATCTCCGCTTCGATTCCTTACCATGCTGGCTACCGATCTGCACGATCACCAGTCCGGCCTGTCAGCCACAGAGCTCAACGATCGCACCTGGTGGATAAAAAAAGGCGCGCAGGATATCTATCATTTCTCCGAAGATTTCCTGCTTTGGGTCACCAGCCAGAAAGACAATTTCAAACTGACCAAACAACTGTTCCTCATCCGGCCGCTGTTACGCGAGATCCATGATTTCTACCTCGAGCAGGTGTTACAAAAAGGCAATAAGATCGAATATGATGCCGACCAGAACCTGCAGATCTATTCCGATCCTCACCTGCTGATCACGATCATCCGCAACCTCACCGACAATGCCAATAAATACACCGATCACGGATCCATCCGGATCACGGCAGAAGCAACGGAGAAAGGATGGCTGGTCACCGTCTCGGACACGGGCAAAGGCATGAGTCCTCAACAGGTGGAAGCATTCCTGGGTGAGGGAAGTCTCGACAATGTCAGGAGCGGCAGCCAGCTGGGACATAAGTTCGTCTACGATCTTACCCAACGGCTCGGCGGGACTCTTTTGGTGGAGAGTAAGGAAGGACAAGGAACGACAGTAAGCCTGCTAATTCCAGCCTCATCCGGCCAGATCGCGACCGCTCTCTGAGCCAGGCATCTCAACTCAGCCTGCCAGATTATCGATCTGCTTCTTGTACTTTCCGGGCGTTATCTGATAGACTTTCTTGAACGCCAATATATAATTGCTGATGCTGGAATAGCCGATCTCATACGCGATCTGGCTGATCGATTTGACGTTGTCGGCGATCATCTCTTTTGACTTCTCGATCCGCTTATTGCGGATATATTCCGAGATCGTCATGCCGTGGATCGATTTGAAAAGGAAATTCAACCGGTGATAGCTGGTATAGGTCTTTTTCAGGATGGAATCCACTGTGAACGTATCGGAACAATAATACTCCGAGATATAGGACTCCACTTCCCGGATCAGACTCAGGTCGTCCTCGTTGTCGATGTCCGATATGGGGTTGACGCCCAGCAGGCTCCGATGACGATTGCAAAGGAAATATTCGAGCAGGGTCAACACGACGTTTTGCAGCGAAAGCAGCGGAGGTTCGTTGCCGTCCTGTCCTGTGAATGCCGTTGCAAACATTGAGAGTTGCCGGCGCCCCAGGCGACAGGTAATGATATTCTCTTCCTCGTCCATCAGCTGTTCCATCTTCCGGAAATGTGCGTTGCTATCAAAAAAAAGATCCGCCCAACCGGTGGGAATAAAGATGGCAAGCGCCGATATCGTGACAGGATTGGCAGAAAGAAAACGGACTGGTCTTCCCGATCTTATCATCAGACCGGACCCTGGACTGGCGGCATGCTCGATGGCCTGCCCACTCCATCTTACCCGGACATCGCCTTTATAGTGTAGAAAAGTTAGCGTGATCCCATTTTGAGGAAGATCGGGCAGGGCCAGATCCATCTTTTCGACCGATTGCTTCAAAATTGCAGCCCGGAGACCCACCGGCAATGCAAACTCCTGCCATGACAAAGCCCGAGCGGTCTTTGGGAGGACAGGATATTGGGATTTCATAGTCATATTTTGGTTCGAGTTAAGGGCAAATTCGGTCCGTTCTGCTCAGCGGCGAGGATCAATGCGGATTCAGATAATGCCAGGGAGAAAACCCGTACTCTTTCTTGAACGCCAAAGTAAAATGCGATGGATTGGAATAACCGATCTCCGTCGCCACCACTTTTACCGGCACCTTATTATCCAACAACTTCCTGGCATGCTCCAATTTATTCTTCTGGTAATATCCAAATAGTGTATCACCATAATATCTTTTAAACTTGGTCTTGAGACTGGTCGGGCTCATCGCCGATATCCGGGACAATTTCTCGAT
>DASYSV010000414.1:0-6675 GCA_036010185.1 Puia sp. | reverse complement strand
TGCCGCTGGTGCAGGTTTCCGGAAGCGATAAGGCGGTCAATCTGCTGACGGCACATGGGTCGAAAGGGCTCGAGTTCGAATACGTTTTTTTCGCAGGTCTCAATTCGGCCACCTGGGAAAAGAAACGCAAGCCGGGCGGAGGGTATAAATATCCCGACAACCTGTTGAGCGGAGCGGGGGGCGGCGAATCCTCGGCAGAAGAAGAGCTGCGTCGTCTTTTCTATGTGGCGCTGACGAGGGTCGAACAACACCTTTTCCTGTCCTATTCCCGCTTTCGGGACGACGGTAAGGAACTGGAGCCTTCGGTCTTCATTGCGGAGATCCTTCAGGATCATGATCTGCCCTTCGAAAAGGCGACCATTCCGGCGGAAGACCAGGCATCCTTCGATGCCCTTCCTTTTGCCGATGCGATAGCGCCCCAGATCCGGGCGGATGAAAATGAGTTTGTCGACCGGATGCTGGAGAAGTTCGTCATGAACGTGACGGCACTGAACAATTACCTGAAATGCCCGCTGGAATTCTATTACCGGAACCTGCTGCGTATACCCTCTCCCAAGAATGAAGCCACGGAATTCGGCAGCGCCGTACATTTCGCCCTTCAGCGTCTTTTCGAGAAGATGAAGGAACATCCTTCGGAGCGTTGGCCTGCTGTGGAAGAAGTGCTGGACGATTTCCAGTGGTATATGCGCCGCCACCGGGAGATCTTTACGAAGGAGGCCTTCGCGAGGCGGATGGAATATGGCCTCGAGGTACTGACGAATTACTATAATAAATACCTCCCGGGATGGAATAAGATCGTCGCTGTAGAACGGAATATCCGAAACGTCACCGTGCGGGGCGTTCCCCTTAAAGGCAAGCTTGACAAACTCGAATTTCACGGGAAGGAAGTAAACGTGGTCGATTATAAGACCGGCGATGTGGATAAGGCGAAGGAGAAACTGTCGGGTCCCGGCGAGAAAGATCCTAACGGCGGCGACTACTGGCGCCAGGCCGTGTTCTACAAACTATTGGTAGACGGTTACGAGCAAAAGGATTGGAGGGTGGTGAGCACCGAATTCGATTTCGTGGAGCCGGATAAGAAGAAGGAATACCGGAAAGCGAAGATCATGATCGGAGAGGAGGACACGACCACCGTCACGCAACAGATCGTCCGGACCTGGCAATCGATCCGGAACCGCGAATTCTATACGGGCTGCGGCAAGCCGGATTGTCATTGGTGCAATTTCGTGAAGACGAACAACCTGGCCATCGCCCTGCACGAGATCGCGGAACATGAAGAGGAGGAGATTTAGCGGAATATTAGGATCACCCGGGATATGCTTACACTTAAACGAACTATGTTTGCAAAAATGGGCCGGAGGCCAAAGGGCCGAAAGCCAATCATTTAACCATGAAGATCAATAACGGTCTCCCTTTCCCCATCCTGTTCATCCTGGTCCTCATAGGCGCCGTCGGGCATTCCGGCTGCGCGAACATCATACCTCCTACCGGGGGTCCCAGGGATACGATCCCGCCCGTCCTGGTTTCCTCGGTACCGAAAGACTCGGTCAAACGTTTCACCGAGAAAAAGATCATCCTGAACTTTAATGAGTATATCGACGGAAAAGACATCAGAACCGAGTTGCTGGTAAACCCGGTGCCGAAGATAGACCCGATAGTCGACGCCAAGCTCAGGGTGGTGACCATTCGTCTCAAAGACACTCCGCAAGCGCATACTACTTATTCTCTGCAGTTCGGGAAAGGCATCAAGGATGTCAATGAAGGCAATATCCTTAAGAATTTTACTTATGTCTTCTCTACCGGTGACACGATCGACAGAGGCGAGCTGGAGGGGGAAGTGATCATCGCCAATACAGGCAGGCCGGACAGCACACTTGTGGCTATCCTGCATGCCAGTTTCGATGATTCGGCCGTCATCAAGGACCGGCCCAGGTATATCGCAAGACTTGACAGCACCGGCAGATTCCATTTCCGGTATGTCAAACCGGGAAAATACGCCCTTTACGCGCTGAAAGATGAGGGTGGAAGCCACAAGTATCTTTCAAAGGCACAGCTTTTTGCGTTTGCGGAGGGACCCGTGATAGTAGGCGAAACCGGCACGGCCCAGACCCTTTATGCCTATGCGGAGATCGCCGAGACCAAAAAGAGCGGGACCACGGGCACAACGGGTACCACCCCGCCGCCTCCCAAAAAGCCAAAAAAAGAAGATACCAGGCTCCAGGTCACGACGAATGCAGGCAATGGTCAATTCGACGTTTTGGATACGTTTCGTCTGAGCTTTTCCAGCGGACTGAAAGTCTTTGATTCCGTCCAGCTCCGGTTCACCAATGAAGATTTTCAGGACATCGACGGCAAACAATACCGGTGGATCCGCGACTCCACCGAAAGGATCGTTACCCTACAATATGCCTGGCCGACGGATGTCCGGTACCATATCATCATTCCCAGGACCTTCGGCCAGGATTCGCTGGGAAGGAAGCTGCTGCAGGACGACACGATCAGTTTCCACACCAAAAAAGATATAGATTACGGGGAGGTCCTGGTCCGGGTAAAGAATTTATCGACTACGCTGAACCCGGTCCTTCAATTCGTTCAGGCGGACAAAGTGAAATATTCGTTCCCCTTCAACAGCCGGGGGATTGTCCGCAAGCTGCTATTCCCGCCCGGGGAGTATGAACTGCGGATCCTCTACGACATAAACCACAATGGCGTCTGGGACCCGGGATCGTTCTTTGGCGGTGCAAAAAAACAGCCTGAAAAAGTCATCACCATCCGGAAGAAATTCAATATCAAAGCCAACTGGGACAACGACTGGGATACGACGCTGTAAGTCGGCGCCACGGGGCGATCGGGATGCGCTGGCTGGCGGCCCGATGGCGCCTGTTTCGTATCTTTGCCGGATGCAATTCTCTTCCTCTTTACTGGAACAGGCCGTGGGTGAATTTTCAAGGCTGCCGGGCATCGGTAAGAAAACGGCCCTGCGTCTGGTGTTGCATTTGTTGAAACAGGATGCCGGTCAGGTGCAGGGATTGGGTGAGACGCTGATCCGCATGCGCAACGAGATCAAATTCTGCCAACGCTGTCATAACGTAGCCGATGCGGACGTCTGTTCCATCTGCGCCAATTCCTTACGCAAACAGGAGCTGATCTGCGTCGTCGAAAGTCTTCGCGAGGTGATCGCCATCGAGAGCACGCAGCAATACAATGGCACTTATCATGTGCTGGGCGGCAGCATTTCCCCGCTGGATGGTGTAGGGCCGGATCAGCTGAATATCGAGACCCTCGTCCACAGGGTCCGGAAGGAACAAACGCAGGAACTGATCTTCGCCCTCAACCCTACGATCCAGGGCGATACTACCATCTATTATATCCAGAAAAAGCTGCAGGATACACCTGTACGGATCACGACGATAGCGCGGGGTATCGCTTTCGGCGGAGAGCTGGAATATGCCGATGAAATGACCCTGGCGAGGTCGATCACCAACCGTCTGCCGGTTGAAAGCTATCGGGCGGGTGGTTAGGGCAGCAGGGTCTCACGCGTGGCGAGGCAGGCTCAAGCCATTGTATTTAATTGTTTTTTTGCGTATCTTTGCACCCGTACAGGCAGATTTGTTTATTGTTCGGCCTGTTGCGGCTCGTTAAAAACTGAACTAATAAACGTTTGAAATATCCCACCTCTTTCCGGTTATTTCCCTCGTTTTAGTCGTTCGGTTTGCAAAAAAGGAGGAATAACACATGGAAACAACACGAAAATTATTGGAAGAAGCCCTGCGTAAACGTATTCTCGTCATTGACGGGGCCATGGGGACTATGATCCAACGGCACAAACTGGAGGAAAAGGACTATCGTGGTCAGCGCTTTTCGGATTGGCCTTCCGATCTGAAAGGCAATAACGACCTCCTGTGTCTGACACAGCCTGCGATCATCGAAGACATTCACCGGCAATATCTCGAAGCCGGCGCCGATATCATCGAGACCAATACCTTCAATGCTCAACGGATCAGCATGGCCGATTATCATATGGAGGACGTGGCCTTTGAGATCAACGTCGCGGCGGCAACCATCGCCAAAAAGGCGGCGGCCGACTATACAGCCCGCAATCCTGCCACGCATAGATTCGTAGCCGGGGCCATCGGACCGATGAACAAGACCCTTTCGCTTTCTCCCGATGTCAATAATCCGGGTTTCCGCGCAGTCAGCTTCGATGAAGTGGCATCGGCTTATTACGAGCAGGTAAAGGGTCTGGTAGAAGGCGGCGTCGATCTCCTGCTGATCGAAACGATCTTCGATACGCTGAACGCAAAGGCCGCAATCTTCGCAATCAAAAAATATTTCCGGGACGCAAAACGGCCCGAATTACCCATATCCATCAGCGGGACCATTACCGATGCCAGCGGCCGGACGCTCAGCGGACAAACGCTGGAAGCCTTTTATGTATCCGTGATGCATGCCCGTCCACTGAGCGTAGGTTTGAATTGCGCCCTGGGCGCCAGTGAAATGAGAGCCCATATCGAAGAACTCAGCCAGATCGCGGCATGTTTCATCTCCGCCTATCCCAACGCCGGACTGCCGAACGCGATGGGCGAATACGATGAACAACCCGAACAGACTGCCCATTTCATCGAAGATTGGGCGGAAAATGGATTCGTTAATATTGTCGGCGGCTGTTGTGGAACGACCCCGGATCATATCCGGCATATTGCGCAGCATGTCGCTTCCATCCGACCGCGGCCCTTACCGACCGTCGAAAAAGAATTAGCATTATGAGCGTGAACATCCAACCCTTCCTGCGTCTTGCGGGCCTGGAACCTCTGATCCTCCGTCCTCAAACGAATTTTGTCAATGTCGGCGAACGAACCAATGTCACCGGTTCGAAAAAGTTCGCGCGGCTGATCCGCGATAACAAGTATGAAGAGGCGCTCAGCGTGGCGCGCCAGCAGGTAGATAGCGGAGCGCAGATACTAGATGTGAACATGGACGATGCCCTGCTGGATGGCGTACAGGCCATGCAGACCTTTCTCAATCTGCTGCAGGCCGAACCCGATATCGCGAAGATCCCGATCATGATCGATTCCTCCAAGTTCTCGATCATCGAAGCCGGGTTGAAATGCGTACAGGGGAAATGCATCGTCAACTCCATTTCGCTGAAAGAAGGAGAAGAGAAGTTCATCGAACAGGCGGTGATCTGCCGGAGCTATGGCGCCGCCGTTATCGTCATGGCCTTCGATGAGAACGGTCAGGCCGATACGCTGCGAAAAAAGGTGGATATCAGCGAAAGAGCATACAGGGTACTCACGGAAAAGGTTGGATTCGACCCGGAAGACATCATCTTCGATCCGAATATCTTCGCAATCGCCACGGGCATCGAAGAGCATAATAATTATGGTCTGGATTTCATCGAGGCTATAAAGGAGATCAAAAAAAAGATGCCATTGACCCGGATCAGCGGCGGCGTCAGCAATGTTTCCTTCTCCTTCCGCGGTAATGAACCGGTGCGGGAAGCCATGCACAGCGTATTCCTCTATCACGCCATCCGGGCGGGTATGGATATGGGTATCGTCAATGCGGGTCAACTGGTCGTCTATGACGAGATAGAGCCCCAATTACGACAACTGTGCGAGGATGTCATCCTGAACAGGAATGCCGAGGCCACCGATAAGCTGCTGGCCTTTGCGGAAACGGTGAAAGCCAAGGGAAAAGAAGAAGTAAAGGACGAAGCCTGGCGCCGCGGCACGGTGGAAGAACGGCTGAAACATGCGCTGGTCAACGGTATCACTGACTATATCGACGCCGACACGGAAGAGGCCCGGCTGAAATATCCCAAACCACTGGCCGTCATAGAAGGACCATTGATGGCCGGCATGGACGTCGTGGGAGACCTGTTCGGCAGCGGCAAGATGTTCCTTCCGCAGGTGGTGAAGAGCGCGCGCGTGATGAAGAAATCGGTAGCCGTGCTGACCCCATATATCGAGCAGGAGAAGGAAGAGCGGAAAAAGAATGCCGGAGCGGCGGCGGAAGAAACGGCAGGCGCCGCCAGGATACTGCTGGCCACCGTGAAGGGCGATGTGCATGACATCGGGAAGAATATCGTCGGCGTCGTCCTGGGCTGCAATGGATATGATGTCATCGATCTCGGTGTGATGGTACCCGCGGACAAGATACTGGAGACCGCCAAAAAGGAAAAAGTGGATGTCATCGGTCTCAGCGGACTCATCACGCCTTCGCTGGATGAGATGGTGCATGTCGCACGAGAAATGAAGCGGCAGGATTTTAAGATACCCCTGCTTATCGGCGGCGCGACGACTTCGCGTATGCACACCGCAGTGAAGATCGCGCCCGAGTTCGGGAATGGGGTGGTACACGTCCTCGACGCATCCCGCAGTGTCACGGTGGTGGGTTCACTGCTCAATCCCGGGCAAAAGCCGGAATTCCTTGCGACGGTGAAAAAGGAATATCAGAAACTGAAGGAAGATTTCGCCGCCAGGAAAACGGTAAAACAATTCCTACCGTTCGGCCAGGCGCAGGAAAATAAGGTGCCTGTCGACTGGAATGCCTTCCGGCCCGTGACGCCGACCTTTATCGGCACGAAGGTCTTTGACGGATATGATCTCGCTGAGATTGTCCGCTACATCGACTGGGGACCCTTTTTTATCGCCTGGGAGCTGCATGGAAAAT
>DASYSV010000237.1:0-3243 GCA_036010185.1 Puia sp. | reverse complement strand
GAAAGCGCCGCGGGCATCGACGATCCTTGCAGCTTGTCGCGGATCAATCCTTTTGGCCATCCTGACGATGCACCCCTTCTGTACCGCGATGTCGAGGGTGTCGCGAACCGCCGTTTTGGGGTCGATGACATACCCGCCCCTGATCAGTAGCGCGTAAGGCTGCGCCTTCGAGACAGAGGAGATCCCGGTCAAAAAAAACAGGAGGAGGATCTTAGACACACTGCAATTTAAACGATTCCAACCGTTTTATTTATCTTTAGTCGTGATCAAACTCATCCTCTCTTTTTTCTTTTGGGCGTCGCTTGCTCAAACCTATGGCCAGCCTGCCTCTTCCTGGATCCGCATCAACCAAATGGGCTATCCGCCGGCGGGAGTCAAGGTAGCCGTACTGGCCAGTCATTCGCGCATTATGTCTGACGAATTTCAAGTGGTCAGCGTCACCACCGGCAAATCCGTTTTTGAAGGCCATGCCAGCGCTTCATTCGGCGCTTATGGCCCCTTCGCCGACACCCGTCGTCTGGACTTCTCTTCCTTTAATAAGGAAGGCGCTTATTTCCTTCGTGCAGGATCGGCCACGTCGCCTATCTTCTCCATCAGTGGAGGGGTCTATGACGGAGCGGCCGATTTTTGTCTGCGTTATATGCGGCAGCAACGCAGCGGCTTCAATCCTTTTTTGGGCGATTCCTGTCATACGCACGATGGTTATACGCTATACGCGCCGGTGCCAGACAGTACCCATATCGACGTGGTCGGCGGCTGGCATGATGCAAGCGATTATCTTCAATATTCCGCAACTACGGCCAATGCCGTCTATCATTTGCTGGCTGCCTGGAGGGATTTTCCACGGGTCTTCGGGGATCGATACCTGGCCGATGGTTTGCCGGGGCCGAACCGCGAGCCTGATGTGCTCGACGAGGCGCGGTGGGGGCTCAATTGGATGCTGAAGATGCATCCTAAGCCGGGCTGGCTGTTCAACCAGGTAGGCGACGACAGGGATCATCGGGGTATGCGTATTCCGAAAGAGGATACCAATTTCTATGGGCGGGGGCTGGAGCGGCCAGTCTATTTTTGTACAGGTGCACCGCAAGTGAGAGGAAAATTTATGAATAACAGTACGGGGGTGGCTTCAACGGCCGGTAAATTCGCGGGAGCGTTTGCGCTTGGTGCGCGCATATTCGGGGGCGATGAGGCCGGCGCCGGTGTCGATCGCAGCTATGCCGCGTTACTCCGGGAAAAATCAGTCACCGCCCTGCAGCTTGGTCTCGATAAACCCGGTGTATGTCAGACCGCTTCGGTCCTTTCGCCCTACATCTATGCCGAGGACAACTGGACGGACGACATGGAACTGGCGGCGGCTTCGGTCGGACAGCTCGATCTCGCCTATCATTATGCGCTGGCCGAGCCTGTCACACCCTGGCTGGGACACGATACTGCGAACCACTATCAATGGTATCCTTTTATCAATATCGGACATTATGAACTCGCCAGGCGTCTGCATGACCGGCGTCGTGATTCCATCATCGCTTTTTATAAGGAGGGCATCTCGAGGGTTTGGCAGCGCGCTTCGGCTAACGCCTTTTATCGCGGGATTCCTTTTATCTGGTGCAGCAACAATCTCACCGTCGCCTTTGCCATCCAGTGCTACTGGTACCGACAGCTCAGCGGCGACAAGACGTTTTTGCCTCTCGAACAGGCCTGTTTCGACTGGCTATTCGGGTGCAATCCGTGGGGGAAGAGTATGGTCTATGGCCTGCCTGCAGGTGGCGATACGCCGAAGGACCCTCATTCCGCCTTTACGCATATCGGGTATTATGCTATCGACGGCGGTCTCGTCGATGGCCCGGTGTATACGAGTATATATTCGCATCTCATTGGGATCCATCTTTCGCATGAGGATGCGTATGCGGCATTTCAGAGTGGCCTGGCGGTCTATCATGATGATTATGGGGATTATAGCACGAATGAGCCGACGATGGATGGGACGGCTTCGCTGGTGTATTTGCTGGCGGCGCGGGAGGCGGAGGCGAAAAATTCTGGTTTTCGAAAATAAAGGCGAATGAAAGATAAACCGGAGGGTCGGGCAGAAAATTTGCGAACGCCCAACAACAAGTAATCATCTTGCACAACCCCATCCGGGCAATATATCAAGACTGCCATCAACTTCGCACTGCAAAATAAGGACGATCTAAACAAAGGGGAGTCCATGATCGCCTAAGATCCTACTATACCGGTAATTGGGTAAAAATCGCGCGGAAGCCGCGGGAATCCCGCAAATACCCTATATTGGCAATAGCGTTATCCACCTGATCGTCTCCACCTCTCACAAATCGAATACCACCACATTTCTCCCTATTAGTCGCGGGTTCGCATGAATCGTGCGAACCAATCTGCTTATTTCTCTTAACTCCTAATATAACCCTTAAAATGACAGAAAAACACCTGGCAAAGTCAGCCGCATTGATGGCGGTATTGGTTGTCCTGGCCCTCGGCACCTGGGAATTCTCGCTTCGAAAAAAAGGCATCGGGATCGCCTATGACGAAAACGCCGCGCTATGGGCGGACAAACGCGCGATGGTCTATGAACCGGCGGATCAGGCGACCGTTTTCATCGGTAGCTCGCGTATCAAATACGACCTGGACATCCCTACGTGGGAACGTCATACGGGAAAGCACGCGATCCAGCTTGCGCTTCAGGGCAATTCACCTTTACCCGTCCTGGAAGACCTGGGAAACGATCCGAAATTCAAGGGGAGGGTGGTCGTATCCGTAATGGAGATGCTTTACTTCAGCCTGGCGCCGCCAGTGACGGAAGAGATCAAAGGCTACGTTCACTATTATCATGCGGAAACCCCCTCTCAAAAAGCCAGCTTCCGGGTCGACCGGGTATTGGAATCGCGGTTCGTTTTCCTGGACCAGGACTTCCTGACGATCAACGCGGGGCTGGATAACCTGAGGATACCCAACCGCCAAGGTGTCTTCCCCGGCCTGCTTTTCCCGCTGGATTTTTCAAGGACCGGTTTTGACCGCCAGACGAAGATGACGGATCATTTTGTGGAAGATACCAGCCTTCAGGCAAGGGTCGAGCAACAATGGATCCTCGCCGGCAACATGATGAAAAACGCGCCGCCGTCGAAGGAGGACCCCGTCGCCATCGTCATGGCGACGACAAAGGATGCTGTCGCAAAGATCCGGGCCAGGGGAGGAGACGTAATTTTTGTAAGGCCGCCATCCAGCGGTCCCATG
>DASYSV010000231.1:0-2535 GCA_036010185.1 Puia sp. | reverse complement strand
CCGCACGGCCTTTGACGGAGTACACTAGGTTCACTCGGAACCCCCGTTTCGCCCGGAAATATGTCGTTTGTTCGCATGTACGAACCAGCCGGGGATCCGAATAACAATTCCTGCGATGAGTTTTGTCGCCCTCCAGGCAGTTTTTGCTGCGATGGACAGGAGCCGGTTGGCGCCGGGGACCAGGTGGTCGGCGTCGCGTCCCGAGGTCATTTTTTCGCGATCAGGCATGGCCCATTTTAAAAAAAACATTTCAAAACCTATGCCATGCGGAGCCCGGGATTCATTTTTCAGATTTCCGTGCCCGCGAGCCAGACCTCGAACAGCTTATAACCTAACGAAAGGATCACCGCGCCGATGAACAGCCCGATGAACCCCATATACATGAACCCACCCAATGCGCCTAAAAAAACGACCAGCATCGGAACCGGCGCGCCTTTGCCCATCAGGATGGGTTTGAGAACATTGTCCAGCAGGCTGACGATGACCACCCAGATCGTCAGCAGGATGGCTGCAAGCGTATTATCCTGTCCCCATATATAGACGATAACGCCAACGGCTATGGGAAGCGTACCCAATTGTACGATCGCCAGGACCAGGCAGCATAGAGTCCAGATCCCCGCATAAGGGATATCGGCGAGCCAAAGCCCGGCGGCGAAAAGCAAGGTTTGGATGAATGCGACGCCCAGGATACCCTTCACGACATTTCGGATGGTGGTGGCTGCGATGGCCGGCATATCGAATGTGCTGCTGTTCATCAGCCGGCTGAAAAGCGATCGTGCAAAATTGGATGCCTTTGTGGAATAGGACAGAAAAACAGCCATGATGATAACGGCCACCGCAAAAAGGCCGATCCCGGTGGCTGTACTTCCGACGAGTCCCACGACTTTCCTGGCCACCGACTTCACCTTTTCCGGATTCTTTTCAACCAGCAGCGAGAAGTTATCCGAGGCCTGTCTCCACACCGCATCCGCCTTCCTTCCCACCAACGGCCAGTTTTTGACATTGTCGCCCGGCGGAGGGATCTTTAGTTTGCCTTCCTGGAAAGCCGTCATCGCCTCTCTCGCTTCATCCGCCGTATTCAGCATCAGGATGACGGCGGGGAGGATGACCAAAGCAAGCATGCAGATGCAGATGATCACGGCGGCAAACCCACCCTTTCCTTTCAGCGCGACCTTCAGCCGCTGATGAATGGGATAAAGGGCGACGGCCAGCACCGCACCCCAGACAATGGGGGTGACAAACGGAAAAAGAATGTGATAGGACCAGCCAAGCAACAAGGCCAGCATAAGAAGCTGAAGTGCCATCTGTACCACCAGGCGTATAGCCGGGACCGGTTTCTTCTTTAAAAGTTCGTCTGCTTCCATAAAGAATCCTTTAGATATGGGCAGGGGCTTCTGATCATGGAAAAGGCAAAGCTAAAAATACAAGCATTTTCAGATCCGATAATGTCTTTACCGTTAAATAGAGATAGGGGCGGGGCTTCCCTGACGGCGGACAGCCGGCGTATCGATTTCGCACAGTCTGAACGACCTCGATCTCCTCCATTCGCTGACTATCAATGATTTGTTTGATTGGCATGTGTTTGGCACCCGGATCAGTTCCAACTGTCTTTTTCATGATCAAAAACTATATCCTGCTTGCCTGGCGCAATCTGCTCAAACACCGCAGCTCCTCCATGATCAATATCGGCGGACTTGCCCTCGGGCTGACGACGAGTATCCTGGTGGTCCTTTTCATAGTGAATGAATTCGGCTACGATTCCTTTCATCGGAATATCGACTATCTGTATATCCTGATGAAGAATCAAAAGGTGGCCGACGGGATATCGACGGGCGGAGCCAGCGCCGGACCGATGGCGGCCGCTTTGAGGACGGAACTGCCCGAGGTGCAGAATGTTGCGCGCGAGGTGGGTGCGGGGACTACGGCACGCGTGGGGGATAAGCAGGTGCCCCTCGAAGGTATCTATACGGATACCGGTTTTTTCAGTATGATGAGCTTTCCGGCAATTGAAGGAGATCCCGGATCGGCGCTTCGCGACCCGCATGCCGTGATACTGACCGAGAGTGCGGCGAAAAAGCTGTTTGGGAATAGCCCCGCACTCGGAAAAACATTCAGCGACGACACAGTACCGGTGCGTGTCGGTGCGGTCGTGAAGGACGTCCCTTCCAACAGCAGCATTCGATTCGAGTATGTACGGCCTATTGCGGTATTCGAAAGCAATAACCCCTGGTTGAAAAAATGGGACGACAACCGGATTAACACCTGGCTGCAATTGAAACCGGGAGCCGATATCGCCGCCGTTGACCGGAAGGCGACAGCCATTCTTCAAAAGCGTAGCGACGATACCAGCGTGACGACCTTTGTCTGGCCCATGGCCCGGTTGAGGCTTCACTCTCATTTCGAAAATGGGAAGCCCGCCGGCGGGAAGATATACATGGTGCTATTGATCGCGTTGTTGGGTTTCTTCGTGCTGATCATCGCCTGTATCAATTTTATGAACATCGCCACGGCGAGATCGGAGATCCGGGCGAGAGA
>DASYSV010000221.1:0-11873 GCA_036010185.1 Puia sp. | reverse complement strand
CGGATAGTAGCAGAAAGTATAGTAAAAATCTTTTCATTCGGTCTCAAAATTAAACTTTTAAACCGCAAATTCTTAAACAAAGTAAGGCCGACAGGGGTTAATTTTGTCTCAAATTAAAGTTTTTAACAAAATATTGCGCATGACTCGCGAAAAAGTTTTAGAGGCTCTCAGCAATGTTCAGGAACCCGATCTGGGAAAGGATATTGTCACGCTGAATATGGTAAAGGATCTGGAAATAGAAGGCAATTATGTGGCCTTTACCGTCGTGTTGACCACGCCCGCGTGTCCGATGAAGGATCATATAAAGAACGCCTGCGTTAATGCGGTCAGACTATTGGTCGATAAGGATGCTACGGTGAACGTACGATTCACTGCCAATACCACCACCCATCGTAAAGATGCCGGCGAAGTATTACCCAAAGTAAAGAATATCATTGCCGTCGTCAGCGGCAAAGGCGGGGTGGGGAAGAGTACGGTCGCAGCCAATTTCGCCCTGGCCCTGGCCCGTGGAGGCGCCAGCGTAGGTCTGATGGATGCAGACATCTATGGTCCAAGCGTTCCGATCATGTTCGGGGTACGTGGTCAGCGGCCGATGATGATGCCCGGCGGCGCCGAGGGAAAAGGGATGATCGTTCCTTTGGATCGCTATGGCATCAGGCTGATGAGCATCGGATTGTTGGTGGACGAAAAGAATGCGGTGGTGTGGAGGGGTCCTATGGCGAGCAGCGCCATCAGGCAGTTTGTCACGGATGTGCACTGGGACGAGTTGGATTACCTGGTGATCGACATGCCTCCGGGCACGGGAGATATCCATCTCACCTTGTTGCAGACCGTCCCGGTTACGGGAGTGATCGTAGTGACGACGCCCCAGGATGTGGCCCTGGCCGACGCTAAAAAAGGGATCGCTATGTTCAGTCAGGCTCAACTGAAGGCCCCCATCATCGGACTGGTGGAGAATATGAGCTATTTCACGCCTGCCGAATTGCCCGATCATAAATACTACATTTTTGGAAAAGAGGGTGGCAAGCGATTGGCGGAAGAATACGATATCCCTTTTCTGGGTCAGATACCGCTGGTGCAGAGTATCCGCGAAGGGGGCGATGCCGGAATTCCGATCATGATGAGCGATGATGCGGTGAGTAAAAAGGCTTTTCTGGATTTTGCGGGGAATGCCGCGCGGAGTATTGCCATGCTGAATGCGAATATTCGCGCGGAGAAAGTAACCGAGAGGATCGAAGGTTACGAACAAGGAAGAGCGAGGGACGAAGCTCTGACGAAGTTCTGAGGTGGTGGCGTAGGGCTCGAGGCCTCGCGACGCGGCGTCAATCAGAACGCCAATTTTTTCCTGCAATAATTGAGGAAAACCCGGATGATCGTGAAGAGGACGAGCCCGAGAAGCAGCCCTCCAACCAACCCGCTGAAGGCTCCGGTGAGTACTGCCGTCAAAGGTCGCAGATGAATATCGAATATCCGGTTGATAAGCCAGAAAGCGATGCCGCCGCAAAATACCCCGCCGCCGATGCATGCGATCATCAGTACCGTCCTGAATCCCGCCGCCACCGATCGGCGATAGAATCCGACCAGGATCCCTACCGAAAGCACGCCTGCCGAGACAAGGAGGAATACACTCAATAAGAAAAGGATTGCCAGCATCGATCCGGCAAGAGTTGCGCCGAGGACAACACAGACGAAGGCTGTGCCAAGGGCCAGGAGAAAAACATTGAATTCTTCGTCGTCCTGCCGGGCCGCGGAAGCGGAAACCGGAGCAGCAGCCATGCCGGTGTCCTTTCTGACCGTAGAATCCTGCCGCCCTCCCTGTCCCCGGCTGCAACAAGACAGCAGTGTGAGGAAAAGGGCGATAAGAGCCGTTAGAAACGTTTTCATCAGATCAATTATGGAGTACCTAAAAGTACGCATTTTAGGGGCAAAACGTTGCCACCCATCAAAAGCTGAGCAGGCGGGAAGGAGTGCTTTGCCGGGGGCGTTCGGGAAGGAGTGCATTGCCGGGGACGTGCGGGAAGGAGTGCATTGCCGGGGACGTGCGGGAAGGGCGTTGCGAATAATCGCTATCTTGCGGGATGTACATTCCCCGCCGCTACGAAGAAAAAGACAAGGACTCGATCTATTCGTTCATCCGCGAGAACTCGTTCGCCATTCTTATCAGCGTACTGGACGGCCGTCCGGTCGGAACGCATATCCCGTTGAAACTGGAGACCGGGGAGAAAGATGCGCTGGTGGGGCATATCTCCATTGGCAATGAACAAAAGCATACGCTTACGGAGGGCGCATCGGTGCTGGCCATTTTCCCGGGCCCACACGCCTATATTTCCCCGCGCTGGTATACGACGATGAATGTCCCCACCTGGAATTATCTTTCGGTTCACGTATATGGTACGGTACGGCTGATGGAAGGCGAGGCGCTTAGGGAAGCGTTGTCCCGGTTGATCGACACCTACGAGAGCCATATGCCGCACCCGGTGCATATGCAGGAGATACCCGAAAAGATGCTGGAGGACAATATCCGTGGCATCGTCGGTTTTCGTATCCTCATCGATGAGATCCAGGCCGCGCGAAAGATGAGCCAGAACCGCGACGACCAAAGCTATCGACAGGTGATCGATCAGCTTGATCAGGGTGATGAGACCGCCAGGGCCGTAGCTGCCGAGATGAAAAAAGGGAAAATTTGAATATCTTTGCCCTATGACGCGACAGCAACTCGTCTCTTCCATTCGCTCCAACGGGTCATATCTTTGCGTCGGTCTCGACACGGACCTTTCACGGATCCCCCCATCGCTGCATTCCGCCGCCGACCCCATTTTCGAATTCAATCGCCGGATCATAGACGCGACCAAAGACCATTGTGTGGCCTATAAGATCAACACGGCCTTCTATGAGGCGAATGGCGCCCGGGGTTGGGAGACGATGGAGAGGACCGTCAATCATATCCCTTCCGGCCGTTTGAAAATAGCGGATGCGAAACGCGGGGATATCGGAAATACATCCACGCAATACGCGCGCGCATTTTTCGAAACGCTGGCCTTCGACGCCATTACCGTGGCTCCCTATATGGGTGAGGACAGCGTCCGGCCTTTTTTGGAATACCCGGACAAATGGACTATCGTGCTCGGGCTGACCTCCAACTCCGGCGCGGCTGATTTCGAGCTTCAACCCGCGGGGCAGGGACTGTTATACGAGCGTGTGCTGACCACTGTCGCGGGATGGGGCACCCCTGAAAACCTCATGTACGTGGTAGGCGCGACGCAAGCTTCGTCATTTACACGTATCCGTGAGCTGACACCCGAACATTTTTATCTCGTGCCCGGTGTCGGAGCGCAGGGCGGCAGCCTCGAATCTATCTCGCGGCATGCCATGAATGCCGATGTCGGATTGCTGGTGAATGCCAGCCGTGCGATCATCTATGCATCGGGGGGAGAGGACTTCGCGGAGGCTGCTGAACAGGTCGCCGCGGGTTATCATAGAGAAATGAAAGCCTTCCTGGGGTTTTAAAGTTCAGCCTGATTCCTTATATTGAGCCATACTATAACCTCTAACGGCTTACGTATGAAATCGTCCTCCCTATTTCTATTGGTGGCCCTGTTTTCAGTCCGCGTTTTTTCCCAAACAACCTTCTCGCCTGGATATATCGTCAAGAACGGGGACACTCTTCGCGGGACATTGAAGGTCGACCGCCAAAAGGACCTGATGCTCCGGGTAAGTTTCAGGAAAGACGGCCGGACGGATCCTACAGAATACACCCCGTCGGATATCTCCGCCTTTCGTTATGATGACGGTGCGCTGTACCAGACCATTTCCTTCGTGAACACAGCCGAAGCGAACAGGGTGACTGAGACCTTTTTTGGGCAGACCCTCGTCTCTGGCGCCTATTCCTTGTACCGCGTGGATAAGAAGGAAGCCACCTATTATATCGTCAGGAAGGACACCTCCACCTACTTCCTATATGATGACAAGATCTCCGGTTCCGATGTCGTCAATGGCAATTACCGAAGTCTGCTGCTATTGTTTTCCTCAGGTTGCGAAGGCCTGGACCAATCCAGAGCGTCATATACGGATAAAAGCCTGATGGGTTTTATGTAACGGGTGAATCAATGTCAGGCCCCGGGTAGTGCCAGTAACAGTTATACTGTAAAATCTCATTCCGAGGTTCACTATTTCGTATATGCGGGCGGATTGCCCGCCGGCGACGATCACCAGATAACGCTCGATGCGGCAGTGCGATTGATAAATCCGAGAATCGATCCAAAGGCTTCCCTGAATATCGGGTTGCGCTATTCGAATACGGGCACCAGCACCAAAACCACAACATACGATTACATTTATAACATCGAGTATGTATATGTGAGTAAACAAACCCACGAAGTATTCTGCCTGCCGGTCACTTTTCAATATAACTTACTCTCCGGCAGGATCCAACCGGCAGTCTATGTCGGCTTTTCTGCAGCCTACCTGTCGGAAAACCCCGCCGACCCCCACATCCTACAAAAATTCGGGATTGCAGTCATCGGCGGCGCGTGTATCGAAGGCTATATTACTCCGCATTTTCTCATCAAGGCAGACTGGCGATATGAATTGCTGATGCAATATCCTTCCATCGGTGTAGGGATTAAGTTTTGACCGCGGCGGGCCGCACTGTGGTGGAAGGGTTGAACTCCCCCTCACTTTTCGCGATGACCAGCGTAGCGACTCCATTGCCTATGATATTGGTGATCGCACGTGCCTCACTCATGAATTTGTCGACGGCAAGCAGGAAGGCAAGCCCTTCGACCGGTATCTTGTGGAGCGTGGTGAGGGTGGCGGCCAATACCGTAAAACCGCTGCCTGTGACTCCCGCGGCGCCTTTGGACGTTAGCATTAGAATAAACAGGATGCTCAACAACTCGCCGAAGCTTAGCGACACATTATACAACTGCGCAATAAAGATCACCGACATCGAAAGATAGATGGAGGTGCCGTCGAGATTGAAGCTATAACCCGTCGGTACGACGAGTCCTACCACCGGCTGACTGCATCCCATCTTCTCCAGCCGGACCATCAGCGAGGGAAGCGCCGATTCCGAAGAGGAGGTGCCGAAGACGATCAGGATTTCTTCTTTGATATCCTTCAGATACCTCAAAACATTCATCCCGAAATACCGGAGGATCAGGCCGAGCACGACCAGCACAAAAATGATGCAGGTCGCATAGACCGTCAGCATCAGCTTTCCGAGGGGGATAAGGGTGCGCAAGCCATATTTGCCGATGGTAAAGGCCATACCGCCAAAAGCGCCTACCGGGGCGAGGAACATGACGAATTTTAGCGCCAGGAAAACGCGCTTCGAAGCCCATTCCAACCGGCGGAGGATGGCGCCGCGTTGTCTTACGAGATTGATCACGATGCCCGCGATGATAGCAGCGACCAGGACGATGAGCGTGCTGTTAGTGGCGAAAAAGTGACCCCAGTCGATGCCCTGTTCTCCCTGCCGTATGAATTTGGAGGCGTCTCCTATCGGTAAGCCCTGTTTGTCGATGAGACCCGGCTTCACCAGATAGGCCATACCAATGCCGATGGCTAGTGAGAGAGTGGTCACGGCCTCGAAATAGATCAGTGCCTTTACGCCGATGCGACCTACCTTCCTGAGATTGCTCATGCCGGCAATGCCGGTGGTGATAGTAAAGAAAATGATAAAGGGGATGAAGAACTTGATGACGGAGACGAACGCGGTGCCAAGACGTTCCATACGGACGGCCGTCGCCGGAGCGAACTCGCCCAATAGGATTGCCGCGACAAGGGCGATGACCACGAGTATGGTCAGACGCCGCCATAACCAGTCCGACACGCGTGAGAGGAACTTCATAGTAGTCCCCGTAAGATAAGATAAAACCGGTACACGTCTTCGAAGGAGTTGTATAGCGGAGCGGGGCTGACGCGGATGACTCCCGGCTCGCGAAAATCGGTGACGACCCCGGCCCGGTGCAGGCTTTGCTGAAGGGCTTTCGCGCGATCGCCGAAATGAAGCGACAACTGCGCCGCCCGTCTTTCGGGGGTGATCACCCGAAATTTTTTGCTTGCGAGGGTTTGGAGCAACTGGTCGAGATAAGCCGTCAGGGCGTGGCTTTTGGCGCGAAGCCGGGCGAAATCTGCTTCCTCGAAAATAGCCAGCGACCCTTTCAGCGCAACCATATTGAAGACCTGCGCCGTACTCATGCTCCAGCCTTCTGCGGTGGGTTTGGGAACGAACCCTTTTCCCATCTTAAACCTGCTGGATTCGTCATTTCCCCACCACCCGCCCAGCCGGGTGAGGCCCGTATCACGAACGTGTCGTTCATGAATGAACGCTTCTCCGGCGGCCCCCGGGCCGCCGTTCAAATATTTATAAGAACACCAGACGGCGAAATCGACATCCCATTCATGCAGGCTCAGCGGTGCATTGCCGATGGCATGCGCCAGATCGAAACCCGCCAGTGCGCCGGCTTCGTGCGCGGCAGCGGTGATCGTCGCCATATCGAACAGCTGACCTGTATAATAGTTGATGCCGCCCAAGAGCACCAGCGCCAGCGATCCACCGTTTTCACTAATGGCGGCCACGATATCTTCTTCACGGATATGAAATTCACCCTGCCGGGACGCCACCTCGACGATGGCTTCACGCGGGTCATAACCATGCCATTTCACCTGCGTTTCCAGGGCATACTGGTCCGACGGGAACGCGCCGGCCTCCATGACTATCTTATAGCGATGCGGAGTGGGGCGGTAGAAGGTCAGAAGGAGGAGATGGAGATTGACCGTGAGAGCATTCATGACGGTGACCTCCTCCTCCTGGCAGCCTGCCAGTTTGCATAAGGTGGGCCGCAGGCTTTGGGGATAGGTCATCCAGGGGTTACGCGCCTGCCAGTAGCCGCCTATGGCGTATTGGCGCCAGTCAGCGAGCTCTTGCCGGATATAGGTTTCGGTTTCGCGCGGTTGAAGTCCGAGAGAGTTGCCGCAGAAGTAAATGGGTGTATCGGTAGGAAAATAAAACCGGGAGCGAAAGCTTTGCAGCTCATCCTCCCGGTCCCTGCGTTGCGCATCGGCCAGCGCCGGCTCGATTGTCGGGTGCATCAAAAAGAATTTGATGCAAGATACGGTTTAGCCGTCATCCCGGTCTTTACCACCTTCATGCGAGAGCCGCACCGAGCCAAAACTGCTTTTTATCCTGATCCTGGCCTTTCCGGACCCGGCCTTACCTGCATAGTCGCGGTCGAAACGCGGTCCCGATTCGCCTTCTTCGCTTTTTTCGTCGATGTTGAAATCGCTCTCGTTGTGAAATCGGCCGAAGCTTGAGTGGACCTCGAAATCGGCCGACAGATCCTTATCGACAATGAGACGTACGCCGGAATAGGATTCGGAAAGCGACAACTCCTGGATATTGTTGGTCAGACGCACCTCCACATTCTGCGAGAACTCACAGCTGATCTTCGCGTTGCCTTCTACTTTCCCGATGTGCGCATTCTTGTCGAATTTGACGATGACCTTCCCATTATTGATCGCATCGATGTCCGCCTTGCCGAATTCCACATCTACTGTGTCCACATTGTTCAGCCGGCCGGCGTTGAGGCTGCCGAATTTGCTGATCAGGGTGACGGGTCCGGTTAGGGCCGGCACTTCGGTCTTACCAAAACTGTTGTCGATCTTCAGTCCGTTGGAGGCCGGCATGTGCACGACATAATCGATATAGAAACCCCGGCCATTTTCGTTATCGCGACCCTTATCGCCTTTCATTTTATTCGAGTTGTGGATCTCGTCCACATCGGTCTTGAAGTGTATTTCACGTCCGTTGCGGGAGTCGCGTACATTTATCTTGTCCATGATGTCCTGCGCCTTGCTGTCCGAGGCGGCCCGCGCCCCGATCTCGATGTCTACGGTGATCTGCGGTTTATCCCAGGTGGAGACCACCACATTGCCGAACTGGTTCTCTATGATCAGCCTGTCGTTCGAGGTCACGTCGTAGGATTTATTGATCAGTCGCTGCTTCTTTGCTTCCTGTGCGTTGGCGGCCGTGGGGATCATCGCAGCAGATAAGACAATGATGGCGGTAACGGAACTAAGCAGTCTTATATGCCTTTTCATATTCTGTCTTTTTTGAATGATTGATTTGTTTGATAATATCCAACTGATGATTCAGTAATCCCATCTGCAGCTGAAGATTCTGTAACATCGCCTCAAGCAATTGCTCCCTGTTAGGGTTTTTCGGTAGTTGGCTCTGGAGGTTGTGATAGACACTATCCAGCTTGCTGACGTCCGATGCGAACTGCCTGTAGAGAAGAGGTTCGTCTTTTTCTATGGCTTTCAATTGGTTGTGCTTGATTTCGACCAGCCGGGCGTAGTGATACATTTCCTCGTCCATCGAATTATCGATCTCGGCGGCAGCGCCGGCCGGTGCCGCGGGTCTGATCGTCGCCAGCTGTGAATCGCCGGCGTGGTTTTCGCTTTCGGTCTGAGTCGACGGGCTGGGCTTTGCGCCTGAATTGGAACCTGAAGTTCCGGCGTCAGACTTCGCGGAGGAGGCTACCACGGGAGCTTGTGAAGAGCTGGTATGCGACCGGGTGCTAAAATACCAGCCCGCTCCCGCCATTACGAGGACGACGGCCGCCGCGGCGCTCCACCGGGCCGGGTTGAACCGGACCAGCGCCCCCCGTTTTTTTTTGTCGGGACTCATGTCCGCACTGATCTTTTCCCAGACCTTATTGTCCGGCTCTTCGGAGTCGAATTCCTCGCGGTGATCACGGACCCACTGTTCTAACCTACTGTTCATGATGCTCCTTGTTTTATATATTGCAACAATTTAATTTTTGCGCGCATGTATTGCGTCCTCACCGTTGCATGCGATACCTGCAGGATCTCTGCAATCTCCTCCTGATCATACCCTTCGAAGAGATACAGGGTCAGGACCGTTCGGTAGCCGTTGGGCAATAAGGCGACCGCCTTCCTGATATCCTCCACCTTCATCCGGATCTCCTGTTCATCGGGGCCTTCCTCATCGGACAGGCTTACCCCGACGTTGGTCTTTTCGATATCGATCAGGTCCATCTTCCGTTTGCGCAATTGGTTGATGGATTTATTGATCACGATCCTTTTGAGCCACGCTCCGAACGTGGATTTATAGTGAAAATCATCCAGCGACCTGAACGCGTCGGTAAATGCCTCCTGTAATACATCCTCCGCATCACCGGTATGATTGACTATCCGGAGACTGGTATTATACATCGCCCTGGAATATTTCTGATAGAGGGCTGCAAAAGCGCGGTTGTCGCCCCGTTTGCAGCGTTCTACGAGCTCGTCGTGTAGTATTGGTTCGGTCAATTCCAATTCGGCATGTTTTACAGCGTTCATTTACCTGGCGTTCATGTACTATTAAGTACACGGCCCTTTTTCCGATGTTGCACGGGTGGCCAAAAAATGGCCATTTTTCTTACATTCGCATCAGCGCGGCCCCCCGGAGGCCGCATAAAAATACAAAACTGTTTCCCATGGCCGCAAAGACGGATGTTTTTCAGAGCCCGGATTATTTTCAGCTGGATGAATTGTTGACCGATGAGCATAGACTGGTGCGCGACGCCGTGCGCAGCTATGTAAAAAAGGAAATATCCCCGATCATCGAGGACTATGCCCAAAAAGCAGAATTCCCGCAGCAGATCGTTGCCCAGTTGGGGCATCTGGGATGTTTCGGCCCTACCATCCCCGAGGAGTATGGCGGTGGCGGGTTGGATTATATCAGCTATGGTCTGATGATGCAGGAACTGGAGCGGGGTGATAGCGGCGTACGCAGTACCGCTTCGGTCCAGGGCTCATTGGTGATGTTCCCCATATTCGAATATGGAAGCGAAGAGCAGCGACGGAAATACCTGCCGAAGCTGGCCAGCGGCGAATGGCTGGGCTGTTTTGGTCTCACCGAACCCGATCATGGCAGCGATCCTGCAGGAATGTTGACAAATATCAAGGATGCGGGCGATCATGTGATCCTCAACGGGAGTAAAATGTGGATCAGCAATGCGCCTTTCTCCCAAATAGCCGTGGTCTGGGCAAAGGACGAAGAAGGGAAGATACGGGGTGTCATCGTCGAAAGGGGTATGGAAGGTTTTTCGACGCCGACCACCCACGGAAAATGGAGTCTGCGCGCCTCGGCGACGGGCGAGCTGGTCTTCGACAATGTGAAGGTCCCCAAAGCGAATATCCTTCCCGGAGTGCAGGGATTGAAGGGGCCGCTGAGCTGTCTTACAAAGGCGCGTTATGGGATTGCCTGGGGCGTCGTTGGGGCCGCGATGGATTGTTATGATACGGCCTTGCGATATAGTAAAGAGCGCGTGCAATTCGACCGTCCTATCGGCGGGTTCCAGCTGCAACAGAAAAAACTGGCCGAAATGCTGACGGAAATCACTAAGGCTCAATTACTTAACTGGCGCCTCGGGGTCCTGATGAGCGAAGGCAGGGCCACCCCCGCCCAGGTGTCGATGGCCAAACGCAACGGCTGCGAGATCGCCTCCAACATCGCGCGCGAGGCTCGCCAGGTGTTGGGGGGCATGGGTATTACCGGGGAATACCCGGTCATGCGGCATATGATGAATATCGAAAGCGTTCTGACCTATGAGGGGACCCACGATATCCACCTGCTGATCACCGGTATGGACATTACGGGTCTAAACGCATTCAAATGAAAATTTTTCTCATCGGATTCATGGGTTCCGGCAAGACCCACTGGGGCCGCAAATTATCGGCGAAGTTAAAACTTCCTTTCTTCGACCTGGATTCGGTGATCGTCGAGAAGGAGGGGCGTTCGGTCGCTGCAATTTTTACCGATAAAGGCGAAGAATATTTCCGTTTCCGTGAGAACGAGCTGCTGGAAGCTTTGACGGCTGAGCAGGAAAGCTTTATCCTGTCCTGCGGTGGCGGGACTCCCTGTTTTTTCAACAATATCGAATTCATGAAAAAGCATGGGAAGGTCGTCTGGCTGAATACTGGCGTGGATACGCTGATGGAGCGGCTGGGGAAAGAAAAGAGCAGCAGGCCCTTGCTGGCGGATGTAGCGGAAGGCGATCTGCGGCGTCATATCATCCTCAAACTGAGCCAGCGGCGGATGTATTATCAGCAGGCGGACGTCGTGGTGAGCGAGGAGAGCACCAGCCTGGAGGAATTGATCCGCCTGTTGCTGCAGAACCAGCAACCCGATCGAATGAGAGAGGACTTGTAAAATAATACTATGAACCGAAACTTTCTATCCGTGGCAGCCCTTCTGGGCGCATTGTCCGTTGCGCTGGGAGCGTTTGCGGCGCACAAGCTGAGGGCGATGACCGATCCCAATACCGTGGCCATTTTCGAAACGGGCGTCCGTTATCAGTTCTATCATGTCTTCGCATTGCTGCTGGTCGGATTTCTCTCCGATAAGATCAACAACCGGTGGATGATATGGGCGGGCAATTGCTTCATCATGGGGATCGTTTTTTTCTGCGGATCGTTGTATGCCCTCACCGCATTGACGATTGCCGAAAGTACTCATAAGACGCTGGCCGGGATCGCCACTCCCATCGGGGGCGTATTTTTCATTGTCGGTTGGATATTACTGTATATCGGAGTGCGGCAAAAAAACAAGTCATAATTGCAGATAGAAGGTAGTGCGCGTCCCTTTCCAGTTCTCGATATTGAACTCCCCGTCGATCGAAGCCATTCTTTTCTTCATATTATTCAGGCCGTTACCGAATTTCCGCAGCTTGTCGAGATTGATGCCGACGCCGTCATCCTGGATCTCGATGACCAGCCGCTCGTTCACCGAGACATTGATATTGACGACCGAGCTTTGAGAATGTTTCAGCACATTGTTCAGGGCCTCCTTGACGGATAGGAAG
>DASYSV010000140.1:0-18354 GCA_036010185.1 Puia sp. | reverse complement strand
TTCGACAAAAGAATGCGCCATCGTACCGGTGACGGGCAGATGATATTTCTCCGCCGCATAGACATTGCTCGTGCTTGTCGCTCCTCCCACGAACGCCGCGCGAGTGGCCAGGATACCGCCGGGGCCGTGCGAACGACGAAGACCAAAATCACTGACCACACGGTCACCCGCTACGTATTTTATCCGGGAAGCCTTGGTGGCGATCAGGGATTCAAAATTCAGGATATTCAGCAATAAGGTCTCGATCAGCTGTGCTTCGAATAGTCCTCCTTCGACACGAAGGATAGGACAGCCGGGAAAGACGATCTCCCCTTCGCGCGCGGAAAGGATCATCCCCTTAAATTCCCACCCACGCAAAAAATCGATATAGGAGGCATGGAAACCCTGATCCCGGAGAAAGGCGATGTCCTCATCCGTAAACCGCAATGCTGAAAGGGTCTCAAGCAAATCCTCCAGCCCGGCAAACAGCACATATCCACCGCCGCCGGGCACCTTCCGGAAAAAATAATCGAAGACGACTGCGGTATCCTGTTTCCCCTCACGGAAAAACACCTCTCCCATGGTCAGTTCGTACAAATCGGTATAAGCCGCGGATAGGGGAAATGATCGCATGTTGGATGGCCATATTTTGGCTGTTTGATTGCAATTGTCGATGCCGGTACGTGTGAGCCTAAGGGTAAGCCTATGGGGTGCACGGGTGCGGATCGGTAGTGTAAGTGCCTTTAAAGATATCCCAGATTGGGGAATAAATTACTCAATTCGTGGCCGCCGGTGGTCCCCGGGGATAAACTCTATGGGTATCCACTTAGCTAATCCGTGGGCTAAATCCGGCGTTATTTATGCTGTTAGAACAGTTTACGATAAAAAATGCATGGCGAAGGAACCCCTCGTTTTTTTGATCGAAGATGATACCGACGATCAGGAATTTTTCGTAATGGCCGTAGAGAATGCTTTTCCTACGATCAAATGCATTTGCGCAGATACCGGTATCGATGCGCTCGAAATACTTAAAGCCGATCGCGCCTTCGTTCCCGATAAGATATTTGTCGACATCAATATGCCCCGTATGGACGGTATGGAATGCCTCATGGAGATCAAGAAGATCCACAGTCTCGAGTCTGTCCCGGTGTACATGTATTCGACATCGGCCGAGCCGGCTATCGTCAAAAGCTGTATCCGGCTGGGAGCTGCGGGGTTCATCAAGAAAGAGATAAGCATTTCCGGCTTGCAGCGACAACTGGAGGAGGTGATGCGAAACCCTAAAAAGGAATAACGGATATGCGGAGTGTTAAAGAAAAACAATTGGATTTTCTGTGGGGCAACACGGAAATGACACACCGGATCCGTCAGTTTGACTGGAGCAAGACGACGCTTGGACCTCTGTCGGAATGGTCGCCCAGCCTCAAGAATGTCGTCGGTCTGATGCTTGCCAATCGATTTCCCATGATCTTATGGTGGGGAGAGGACTATATACAGTTGTACAATGATCCCTATATCCCTATAACGGGTCTGAAACATCCGCAAAGGTCCTTCGGTGTACCAGCATCCGAAGGCTGGTCGGAGATATGGCATATTCTGAAGCCCCTGATCGATTCCCCATTCAATGGCGGCCCCGCCACCTGGATGGAGGACATCACACTGATACTCAACCGGAATAATTTCACCGAGGAAACTCATTTCACCATCGCCTACAGCCCTGTTCCGGACAATGAGGACTCCCTGGGTATCGGGGGCGTCCTGGCTACGGTCAATGAGATCACGGCAACGGTCGTCGGCCGGCGCCAGATGGAAACGCTCCGTGATCTCGGGAAAAACATAGCTGCCACGTTATCGGAAGATGAAGTCTATTCAAAAACGCTGGAAGTCCTGGCAAACAATCCCCAGGATATCCCTTTCGCGTCGATCTACCGGATAAGAAAGGACGAAGTGGAAGACGCGCCGGAAGCCATGCAGGAGAATATCCTCGTCGCGGCCCAGCAAAGGAAGATCGTCGTTTTCCCGATGGCACCGGAAACGGGCGGCTGGGCGAAAGGCGCATGGGACGTAGCCCCCTCTTTCTATGTGTGCGTGCCGGTGAGGCAGTCGGGCAGTCGGGCACCGGTGGCCGTTATCGTGGCGGGGCTCAACCCCTACCGGCAATTCGATGACAGCTACCATAACTTTTTTCAGCTGATCGCCGACCAGGTCTCACTCGGCTTGAACAACGCATTCGCCTATGAGGAAGAGCGCCGGAGGTCCCAGCAGCTGGAGGAGCTGGACAAATCAAAAACCATCTTTTTTTCCAACATCAGCCATGAATTCCGGACCCCGCTGACGCTGATCCTGGGGACCATCGAACAGCTGCTGAAAGAATCCGCCCTTTCCGTGAGCGATCATGACCGGCTCGAGATCGCCCACCGAAATTCGATCCGGTTACTCCGGCTGGTGAATACCCTGCTGGATTTCAGTCGTATCGAGAGCGGCAGACAAAAGGCAGCTTACACCCTGACCGATATCGCCGGGCTGACGAAGAACCTGGCCAGCAATTTCCGGTCGGTGATCGAAAAGGCCGGTCTGGAGTTTGTCGTGGGGACGGACGACGAGCCCGGTGAACCTGTTTACGTGGATCGGGACATGTGGGAAAAGATCGTGTTCAACCTGCTGTCCAATGCTTTTAAATATACGCTGAAGGGAAGCATCTCCGTGCGGCTCTTTTTCCGCGAACACCAGGTATTGCTGGAAGTCAGCGATACCGGCACAGGTATCCCGGAAAAAGAGCTACCGCATATGTTCGAGCGTTTTCACCGGGTGGAGAATTCGGGGGGACGGACCATCGAAGGAACGGGCATTGGCCTCTCTCTGATCAAAGAGCTGGTCCACCTGCATTGTGGCGACATCGGCATCAAGAGTGTCGAGGGCGAAGGTACTACGGTCACCGTCACACTTCCCACCGGTAAAGATCATTTGCCGTCGGGACAGGTAGCGGGTATCCCCTATGAGGAAGAGCATTCCGGGGTATATATCGGGGAAGCCAGCGCGCTGTTCGAACACATGCCATATCAGGAGCCGGACCAGGATGGCGGTGACCTGAAAGATACCGTCCTTGTGGTAGACGACAATTCCGATATGAGCAATCATATCGCTTCTATCCTTCAAAAATATTATCATGTAGTGACGGCCTCCAATGGAAAGGAGGCGCTGAAAAAGATAGACACGGTGATGCCGACCCTGGTGCTCTCCGATATCATGATGCCGGAGATGGATGGCATCCAATTGCTGAAGACGTTGAGACAGGACAAAAGGACCGCCCGGCTTCCGGTCGTGTTACTCACCGCGCGCGCGGGAGAGGAATCGAGGATGGAGGGGTATGAGACGGGGGCGGACGACTATCTCGTCAAGCCGTTTGCGGGGAATGAGCTGCTGTCGAGGGTTAGGACACAAGTCAGCATCGCGCGGAAAAGGGCGGAAGTGGAAGACAGGCTGGAAGCGGAGGTCGCGCGTAGAACGTTCCAGCTGAAGCAGATGAACAAAGAGCTGGAATCCTTCAATTATATCGCCAGCCACGATCTGCAGGAGCCGCTGCGAAAGATCCAGACCTTCATCCTGCTGCTGCAGGAGCGTCGCGATGACCCCGCCGCCTGGAAAAAATATGCCGGAAAGATCAACGAGTCATCGCAACGCATGTCAAAGCTTATCCAGAGTGTGCTGGAATATTCCCGTCTTTCGCAGGTGACGGCTTCCGCCGCGTCCACGGATCTGAATACGATATTGAAGAATGTAAAAACCGATTACGAGCTGATCATCCGGGAGAGCGGCGCGGAGATCAGCAGCGATCATCTGCCGACGGTGGAGGCCATTCCTTTCCAGATGCAGCAGCTGTTCAGCAACCTGATAAGCAATGGAATAAAATTCGCGGGTAAGAAGCCCGTGATCCGGATCAGCTCGGAGATCGTCACGGGGGACAAGATCGGGGTGCTACCGGATGGCCCGCCGAAACAAACCTACGCCGAGATACGGTTTGCCGATAATGGCATCGGGTTCGAGCAGCAGTATACCGATAAGATCTTCAAGCTTTTTCAGCGGCTCCATCCCAAGTCGGAGTTTTCCGGTACGGGCGTGGGACTTAGTATTGTGGCCAAGATCGTGAAGAATCACAGGGGATATATTATGGCGGAGTCCCAAAAAGGCGAGGGGGCGGTGTTTACGGTATGGCTGCCGTTGAAGTTCGAAGGTGGAGAGGAGGGATGGCAGGTGGAAGAGTGATCTCCCGGGTGTGTGGCCGGCGGGAAGGTATATAAAAACAAAAAGCACCAAGTCGTTTTCAGTAGTCTCGACCAAAGCCTTTCGACCAAGGTTTCCTCTACTTACTAAACCCGATGCTTTTCTGGGTTGTTTCCGATTCTTCTTTGTCTTCACCCTTTCGGGTGGTAACTTTCAGAACTTCCACTTCCCTTAAGAGACTTCCTTTCTTTTTATCGATTTTCCGTCTCTCAATTGTAAACCTAAGATACAACTACCAAACCCCCGATTCCAAATTTTTTCTGCTGCAGTTCTGCACCCGTTAAGCACATAGTTATCCACATAGGGGCTGGTCCAAGTTCGCGATTGCAATCGATTGCAATCTTGATATTTTCTCTTATTTTTATGGTGCGGAGCGTGGACCAAAGATAGCTACCGCACCATCTATATGAGCTCCCGAGAACTTCGTCTTATCCCGCTTGCCCTGCTCTTTGCGATCGCTTGCAGCAAATCGAATTCGCCGGCGCCGCCACCGGTCAATCCGGGCGGGCCATCAAAACCCGATACCATACAGGGGACATCTGCGGCCATCGATCCTTCCAATGGAGCCCAGATCATCCGGGGCTTCGGAGGAGCGACCGTATTCCTCGGCGCGCTGACCACGGCCGAGATGAATCTCCTTTATGGAACTCAATCAGGACAGCTGGGTCTCACGGTATTGCGCATCCGCGTCGATCCCGGCGGTCCGGGCAATTGGGGTGTCGAGCTCGGGAATGCTCAAAAAGCGATTGCAAACGGCGCGATCGTGATGGCGACACCATGGTCGCCACCGGCCAATTTCAAATCCAACGGCAGCACTATCGGGGGAGTGCTGGATACCGCATCTTATGCCGCCTACGCCAATTACCTGGATAGTTTTGCCGTATATATGTCCGCCAACGGAGCGCCGTTGTATGCGCTTTCGATACAGAATGAACCCGATATCAGCGTGACTTATGAATCCTGCAACTGGACGGCCCAACAGCTGTTCAATTTTATGAAATACAACGCGCCCGCGATCAAAAACACAAGGCTGATCGCCAGCGAATCCTTTCATTTCGATCCTTCCTATACGGACCCTATCCTGAACGATTCGACAGCGGCCTCGCATCTGTCTATCGTCGGCGGTCATATCTATGGCGCAGGGCTCGCTCCCTACCCGCTGGCGGTATCGAAGGGAAAAGAGGTCTGGATGACCGAGCATCTCGATACCAGTACCGATTGGACCGGCGCGCTGAATACGGCAAAAGAGATCAGCGATTGCATGGGCACGGCCGGTTTCAGCGTGTACAACTGGTGGTATTTGAAACGCAGTTACGGACCGATCGATCAGAATGACAACCCGACAAAACGCGGTTATGTCATGGCGCAGTTTGCCAAATTCGTGCGGCCCGGGTCTCAGCGGATCAGCGTGACTTATAGTCCGTCCAACAACGTGTATGTCACCGCTTATAAACATGGAACAGGCCTCGTCATCGTGGTGGTCAATATGGGTACAACCGTGGTCAACCAGCCTTTTTCGGTCACCGGGACGTCGCCGTCTTCGTTTACCCCCTACGTCACATCGGCAGATAAAAGTCTTTCCAGTGACAATCCGGTGAATGTCGGATCGGGGTCGTTCAGCTATCCCCTTTTGCCGAAGAGCGTCACTACCTTTGTCTCGAACTGACCGACCCGGCTGTCCGTATCCAGCGATCGATCTGTTCATACAACCACTGCGGCTCATCATACATAGTGGATGATGAACCACTGGCCCAGGAAGGGATGGAACTGCTGGTGAAGGAAGCGGGATTATAAGGAGGCAGTGATGAAGATCATCGATGATAAACTGTTGAAGAAATAGCAAAGCCGCTATTTATCCCGATGATAGTTCATTTCATATTCTTTCCCATCCACCGTGCTGGTTCGTAGCAAATAGAGGTGCTCGGCCCAGTTGTTACCATTGTCATAGCTTTCCTGCTCCAGCCTGATCCAGCCCTTCGATGGCCGGGCCTTATCATTGTCTTTGGTGAGGACGATGGCCTGCCCGTCGAGCGACCATGACCCGTCGCCGAAATACGCATCGGTAACGCTGATAGCTTCATTGGAGGAAATAGAATAGTAGCGTTGTGCCGCGGAGGCGCTGGCAAAACGGCCATTGGCGGCGAAGACCCATTTGTCCCCGGCCGTCGCCGTTACGGCTATCCAGGATCCCGCTATCCGCTTCATCATCTGTTGCGGTGATAAGGAAGAATTCCAGCCTTTGAACCGGAGGCTGTAAAAGAATTTCGGCCATACATCACTCAGGTTGAGCCCGAAACAGGAGCTGACCAGGGGGTCCTTCGAGATGCCCGAGATCACGGCCACCCGGTTGCCGAGTCCGGCGACAAAGACAAACCCCCACATGACCTGGTAATTCCCCTCGGAAAGCCGGATGGCATTTTTGATCATGAAATAATCCCATCCCTGCGCCGAGGTCCCACGGATGACGGAATTGCGTGTGGCATATTGACTCTCCGTCGGTTGATAGGCGCTGAACACCTGTCTGAACGCCGTGACCGCATCCTGCGCCAGATTGCCGGAAGGTGTGCGCATAGGCCAAATTTGCAAAAGACATCTCTCAGCTGTATTCGAGACGGGGGCGCTGAGGACGATACCGTCGGGATATTGGGTCGGGGTCCAGCCAGCGGGTATGTTATAGCCATAATCGGCAAGGCTCGCGGCGGCGGGTTGCCTGGCGGCGGCGGGTTGTTGCTGTTGGGCGCTGGCGAAGGGTTGCTGGGCGCTGGCAGCGCGCAGCAGTAAGGCTATGGGCAGAAGAAGATATATCGGTTTCACGAAAAAGGGTTAGCGTTTGCGCAAACTTAGCCGGATCAACGAGGAAAAGCAACATAACTAAAGTTATTTCCGGGATGCCTCGGCGTCGACCGTCATCCAGATACCTGCTCCGTACGGTGAGAGGTTGATCGTGAAGCGTTTTTGACCGGAGGGCACGGTGGCATTTCCAAAGACGTCGCGCACTACCCGCTCTGTTTCGATCGTCGTCTGTTGCGGCTGATCGGAAAGATTGACAGCAAGATAAGCGGTGAATCGTGCGTCCCGCCGGCGCCAGGTAAATACTTTTGGATTCCCGTTATGGAGCGAATCGTATACACCGGTTTGCAGGACCGGGAATTCTTTTCGAACTTCCAGTAGTCGCCGGTACCAAACCCAAAGCGACCCGGAATCGCTCCGTTCTTCTTCCAGCGAGACCCCATCGTGTGGTATAAGGTTCGTGCTGTCCCACCATGGACCGGTACCCTTATACCAAAGCGCCATGCCTCTCCCGGTGTCGGCGGCATACCATTCGAAAGCTTCGCGGCGGGGGATGTCATTCGCGTCGGTCATTCCATATTTCCCTCCTTTCCCGAACATGCCGAGTTCCTGGCCATAATAAATAGAGGGGATCCCCCCGAGCAGGATATTCAATACCGCCGCAACCCGCAGCTTGCCTGCGTCGTTATCGATGCGGCTGGCAAATCGGTCCAAGTCGTGGTTTTCGATAAAGACCACCTGTTCCTTACCCGGCGGCAGTTGCCGGAGCGTGGTATCCGCGGCCTTTTCGAGTTGGCTCTTATCGAAGGACTGAATTGCCATAGCAAGCCGGAAAGCAAACACCCGATCGAGCTTTCCGCTCCTGAAATAGTCGAAACCAAAGTCGGCCCAGTTGGCCTGCTCCGCGACGAATGTCAGCCGCGGGTTCAGCTTTTTGAGCCGGTCGATCAATGGCGCCCAAAATCGGGTGAACAGGTCCCCAAGCCGCGGGTTGCCGTCGAGGTCATCCATCGTGTGATCCAGCCGGAACCCGTCTACGCCGTCGTCGAATTTCCCATCGCCATTGGGGTCTGCGAAAAAGGAAAAAAGCCTTTCGTTATATGCGAGCACGCCGGGGTCGTGAAGGTTGACGGTCGTGACCTTGCGGCTGTCGCCATTGTATCCTTTCAGCTCGGTGATGCCCCAGATGATCGGAGCGGGTTTCTGATGAGCAGAGTCCTCGAAAAGCAGATAGTCGCGACAGGGCGATCGGAGATTGCCGACGGCGGAGGTCCACCAGGGGTGCCGATCGGTGACATATTGCGTCTCCATGTCGATATACAATTTCATTCCGCGAACATGCAGTGCCCTGGCGAGACCGGTGAAGTCTTTTATCGATCCGTAACCGGGGTCGATGGCATACCAGTCGTCCGCGAAATAATTATGATAGAACACGGATTTATACAGAGGCGTAAGGAGTATGGAGGTGACGCCCAGCTGCTGCAAATAACCGAGCTTTTCCTTCAGACCCCGGAGATCGCCGATGCCGTCGCCATTGGCGTCGAAGAAGCTGCGTTGGAAAATATGATAGATGACCTCTTTTTGGGCAAGAGCCGGCCATGCCGCCGTGGTGAGGCAAATCGCAAGCAATATTCTTTTCATGGCCGCGCCGCCCCCCCGTCGATCGTCAAACAAATGCCGCTCACGAACGAAGCCTCATCGGAAGCCAGATAGAGATACCCGTTGGCGATATCTTCCGGATAACCCCACTTACCCAGCGGGATATGGGGGATGCTTTGTTTTCGCACCTCTTCGGGCATGGCGTCGGTCATAGCCGTATGAATGAATCCCGGGGCAATGCAATTGACGGTGATCCCATAGCGACCGAGCTCCATGGCCCACACCTTCGTCATGCCAATGATGGCCGATTTGGTCGCAACGTAGTTGGTTTGTCCGAAATTCCCGCGAATGGCCACATTCGACGACGCGGAAACAATACGGCCATAGTTCTGCTCTTTCATAATGGGCGCAACCGCCTGTGTGCAATAGAAAACGCCTGAAAGATTCACCCCTATCACATCGTCCCACTCGTTCTTCGACATCTTCAGCAGCGTCCTGTCCCTCGTGATACCCGCATTGTTGATGAGGACATCGATACGACCAAAATGGTCGCGGGCTTCGCCGACGGCGGTCTGCACCTCGTCCTGGTCGGTAACGTTGATCTTTTTGAAGATGGCGTCGTGGCCTTCCTTCCGGAGCCGCTGCGCCACCTCATTTCCTTTATCCGAAACGTCCCATAAAACGAGCTTTGCACCTTCTTTGGCAAACCGTTCGGCGGTGGCGAGTCCGATGCCAGCCGCTCCCCCGGTGATCACGGCGATCTTGTTTTGCAGTCTCATCTGATTATTTGGAGGTACTAAATATATCCATTAATTTCCTATTATAAATTATCTCCCCAAAAATTAACGGCTATGAAACGGTGTCTAACCATCCTGGTTATACTGCTGGCGTCCATCGCTAACGTATTCCCTCAAGAGAAAGATCGGTCGGTGCTGACTCCCGGCGCCCCCGGGTCGGGCGGATTCTCCGCTGCCCGGCTTGCCCGGCTGGATTCCGGCATGAGCGACTGGGTAAAAAAGAAATGGATCAACGGATCGGTGGCATTCATAGCCCGCAGGGGGAAGATCGTTTATTACAAAGCGTATGGGTACAATGACCTGGTTAAGAAAGCGCCTCTGCCCAAGGACGATATCTTCCGTATCGCCTCGCAGACCAAGGCCATCACCTCGGTGGCCGTCATGATGCTGTGGGAAGAAGGGAAATTCGGACTCGATGACCCGGTGTCGATGTACATCCCGTCCTTCGCCCACCAGGGGGTATTGGCTAGTTTCAATTGGAAAGACACCACATATACCACCGTCCCCGCCAAACGTCCCATCACCATTCGCGATCTGATCACGCATACGAGCGGACTTGGTTACCCGGCGATAGGCACTCCGGAAGCCAACGCGATCTATGCAAAAGACGCGATGACCGGCGGGGTTGGTGTAAAACAACAAACCCTTGCCGATGCGATGAACCGGCTGGGCAAGTTGCCACTGATGTTCCAGCCGGGAGAGAAATGGATGTATGGACTCGGGCATGACGTGCTGGGATATCTTGTCCAGATCTGGTCGGGGATGTCGCTGGAGGAATTCTTTTCGAAAAGGATCTTTCGGCCGCTGGGGATGAACGACACCTATTTCAACGTGCCGGCGTCGAAAGGTTCGCGGCTGGTCAATTTTTTCATGGAGGACTCTTCGGGCATACACCGGCAGGACAAGACGTTCGGCGGCGCGCTCGATATGAACTTCCCGCTGCAACACACGGATTATTTTTCGGGTGGAGGAGGACTGTCATCGACGATCTCCGACTATGCCATTTTTTTGCAGATGTTGCTCAACGGCGGGGAGTACAACGGCGTGCGGCTGCTGTCACGCAATACTGTTCGGATGATGACGACGAACCAGATCGGCGATCTTTTTATCAATATAGGAGGTGAGGAGTACAAGTGGGGACTCGGCGTGTCGATCGAGTCGGAAAAAGGGAGCCGGTTGATGCCCAGCCAGGCGGGAAGCTATGGATGGGGAGGAGTGTTTTCAACCGTTTATTGGGTGGACCCGAAGGAGGATATGATCGTGTTGCTGTATATGCAGATGTGGGGGCCACATGTCGCCGATGCGCAGAAACAGTTCAAGCCGCTGGTATACCAGGCGATCGATGACTAGGGTCGGCGCGGCATGGCGATCGATGATCAGACGCCGTCTCCCGGGTGCTCGCGGGCGTAGGCTTCGCGAAGCGCCGACTTCAAAAATTTACCGACCGACGTCTTCGGTATCGCCGTCACGACGGCGTAGCCGTCGGGAAGCCAGAATTTCGGGAATTTGTTAACCAGGAACGTGCATAGCTCCTCCACCGACACCGTCTTTCCTTCCTTCGGCACCACGTAGGCGAAGGGCCGCTCGATCCACCTGCTATCGGGAATGGCGATCACGGCGGCCTCCAAAATGGAAGGATGCCCCATCAGTGCGTTCTCCAGCGCTATGGAGCTGATCCATTCACCACCTGACTTGATAACATCCTTGCTTCGGTCTTTGATCTCGATACATCCCTCTTCTGTAATGGTAACGATGTCGCCGGTCTTAAGCCAGCCATCGGACGTGAACTTCGCCGACGGCCCTTCATCCCGATAATAGGCCGACGCCACCCAGGGTCCCCGGACCTCCAGCTCGCCCATCGTCACTCCATTCCATGGAATGAGTCCCGACTCGTTGCGTCCACGAATTTCTACCAGCGGGACAGGCAAACCTTGTTTCATCGAATAGTCGTACTGCACTTCTTTTGACGCCGCCGACAGTCGGCTGGTCGGAGTCGCGGTGCTTCCCAGCGGAGATATCTCCGTCATACCCCAGGAGTGAAGCAGCTGTATGCCGTAACGCTCGTCGAAGGTCTTGACCATCGATCGCGGGGCCGCCGAGCCACCGATCACGATGGTACGCAGAAAGAGCTTGTATTTTTGCGGCTCCGCTTCCAGTCTGCTTAAGATGCTAAGCATCACCGTGGGCACCCCCGCCGTGATCGTCACTTTTTCGTTTTCGAACAGCTGGAGCAGGCTTTCCGCATCGAGATAAGGACCCGGAAGGACGAGCGCCGCGCCGGCGAGGGCGCAATTGAATGGAAGCCCCCAGGCGCTGGCATGAAACATAGGGACGATCGGAAGAACCACATCCCGCTCGGTGATGCCGAACCCGGCGCAACTGATCAGGCTGCCCATAGCATGCAGCACGATCGAACGGTGCGAATACAGGACCCCTTTGGGCTTCCCGGTTGTCCCCGATGTGTAGGACAGGAAGGCGGCGGAATTTTCATCGCCTTCGAAGGGCCGGAATTGCGCGGCATCACCCTTGGCGATAACGTCCTCGTAGTCAAGATATCCAGCGGGGAGCGGCTCTTCGCACTGCCGGATGACAATGATGCTCGCAACTTTGATCTTGTCTCTGAATTGCTCGAACAGTGGCAGCAGCACCTGGTCGACGATGATGACCTTGTCTTCGGCATGGTTGACGATATATGACAGGTCTGCCGGGTTGAGCCTAAGATTGAGGGAATGCATAACCGCACCCATGCAGGGGGCGGCATAATAGACCTCCAGGTGCTGGTAGTGGTTCCAGCAAAGCGTCGCCACTCTGTCGCCCTCGCCTACCCCAAGCCGCTGCAGTGCCACGGACAATCGCTTCACGCGTTTTGCAAAATCGCGATACGTATAGCGGTGGATGGATCGGTCAGGCAGACGGGTGATGATGGGTTTGTGTGCAAACAGGCTCTCCACCCTTCGGAGAATGGCAGCGACGGTGAGCTGATAGTCCATCATTAGACCTCTCATGTGAAGGGGGTGATTATTGCTGTATTAGCAATATACGCGAAACCGGCGACATGGTGAACCGGCGTTTCTGATCCTGTATTTGAGACGACGGAGGATTACGCTTTGATACTTTTTTATCTTTCTCTTGATAATTATTACCCTGATTACGGGCCGGGAACGATTGCGTAGATTTTCTCATATAAGCAGGATGCTTCAGGACAGTTGCGGTGAGCTGTTAGTCTACTTTTAGGATACTGGCCTATTTATAACCATAATTGCTGCTTTTATGAAATCAAATGCGCTTTTGCGGCGGGGACTATTGCTAACGTTCCTATTGCGCCTATGTATGCTCTCTTTTTCCCAACAAAATTTTCAGGTTTCCGGAAAAGTATCGGACGAGACCGGTAAACCGTTAACGAATGTGACCGTTTCCGTGAAAGGCTCGCGGACTTCCACTGTATCCGGTGCCGACGGGTCATATCAGCTGACCGTTCCTTCGGGCAACGTCGTCCTTGTATTCAGTTATGTGGGATATGAACAACAAGAGATCAAACTGAATTCGCGACACGAATTGTCGCTTTCCATGAAGATCGCCGGGACTTCAATGAGCGATGTCGTCGTCATCGGGTATGGCACGCAAAAACGGGCCAATGTCACCGGCGCCGTCGCCACGCTTAGATCGGATGCGTTTGACGACCGGCCGATAACCCGGGTGGATCAGGCCCTTGTAGGGCAGGTGGCGGGTGTCACCGTCAAGCAAAATACCGGTATTCCCGGCAAAGCATTCAGCATCCAGGTCCGTGGTTCGGGCTCTATCAGCGCCGGGAACGAGCCATTGTATGTGGTGGACGGGATGCCGATATCAAATAATTCCTCGAATACGGGTAACGGGAGTTTTGTGGGTGGCAACCCGATGGACAATATTAATCCGAACGATATCGAGAATGTTGAAGTGCTGAAGGACGCCGCAGCCGCTGCTATCTATGGATCCAGGGCTTCCAATGGCGTGGTCATCATCACTACACGGCACGGCAAAAATGGGAAGCCGGTGATCGGGGTATCGGGGTATGCAGGATATAACGAGGCCGCCAAGAAATTACAAATGCTGAACGGTCAGCAATGGATCGACCGTGCGACGGAAATGATCAACGCTGCCTACGTATTGAAATATGGCCCGGCGGGTGCTACGGCGGGTGACGACCCAGCGACGAGGGCCGCCAAAATAGGGCTTGCGCCTGGTCAGGTGAACGTGGCCTATATGCTGGATCCCCGGTGGTCGACGCCAGGTCATCCGGGTCTGGAATTCAAAGACTGGCAGAGCGACATCGAGCGGAAAGGTCCTATGCAGAATGCGGGTCTTTCGGCCAGCGGCGGCACCGATGCCGTCCGATATTATTTCGCGGGCAACTATGCCAGACAGGACGGGTTCATCAAAGGAGTAGACTATAAGGAATATTCGGCACGTGCGAATGTGGATGTCAACGCGAGCAAGATCCTACGGCTCGGGGTCGCCGTTTCGCCTTCCTATTCCATTACCGACGATCCGGGTGTAGAAGGGAAGGACAACATTTTCCACCAGGCGCTGAGCATGTCACCTGTGCAGGAGGATAGCGTCGGGGCCTATCCTAACATCGGGAAAAATGCACAGTATCTCTGGAGTAACAGCACCAACGGAAGCCTGGGCAAATTGACCTATAATATCGGGCAGACCAAGAGGGCACGCGTGTTGGGCATTATCTATGGCGAGGTACAACTCTACAAAGGGTTGGCCTTCCGGTCAACGTTGAACGTGGACAATGTCAACAGCAATACCAGCACGTATGTGCCATATATAACCCAGGGTACGGTGACGGCCAGGACGTTTAACGCAGCTACCAATCCAAACCTGACGGCGGCTACCTCCGGAACGTATTCCAACTACCGTCGGCTGACCCTGGTCAATGAAAATACCCTGACCTATAATGCCGTGATAGCGGAAGACCATAGTCTGAACTTTTTAGTGGGGCAGGCGTACAACAAAGACCGGCTGGACCAGATGGGCATCACGTCCGTAGGGGGATTTACCAGCGCGTCGATACAGACCCTGAATGCAGCCGCGGACATCGGTTTCACTGGCAATAACGTATCGAGCCAGAATGTGCTGATCTCTTATTTCAGTCGTTTGCAGTACGATTATAAACAGAAGTACTTTTTATCGGCCAGTTTGCGCCGGGATGCATCGTCGAGATTCGGCGCCAACAACCAGTATGCAAATTTTCCCTCGGTGAGCCTGGGATGGAGGATAATCCAGGAAAAATTTATGAATAGATTAGGGGTGGTCAGCGACCTGAAACTGAGAGGCAGCTATGGCGTGAATGGCAATAACAATATCGGCGATTATGACATCCCTACGCTTGGATCGTATGGCTACGTATTAGGATCCCCGCAGGGGGCCGCGATAGGGCAGGCACCCAATGTGATCGCCAACCCCAATCTCAAATGGGAGCGGTCGCAGACCTATGATGCAGGCATCGACTTCGGACTTTTCAACAACCGGCTCACGGGATCTTTCGACTATTATAATAAACTGAACACCCAGCTCTTGTTGAATGTGCCGGTACCCGAAGTGACAGGCCTGCAATTCGCACTCGCCAATGCGGGGTCCGTACGGAATATCGGCCAGGAGCTCGAATTGACATCACGCAACATGGTTGGAAGGTTCCAGTGGACCACCAGCATCAACATCAGCCACAACGGCAATAAGATCGTTGCGCTGTACGGCAACCAGAACCAGATCATAATTCCCAATGGATTTGACGTGACCGACAATATTCAGCGCGTAGGAAGCCCATTGAACAGCATCTATGTCGTCAAAATGATCGGTATTCTTACACAGGATGATATCAATAAAAAAGTGGCTGTGTATGGTACCGGCGAGACCGTGGGGGATCCCAGGTACGAAGATTTGAACCATGATGGTGTTATCACGGAGGCGGACAAACAGATTGTGGGACATCCCAACCCCAACTACACGTATGGAATGACCAATGTATTCAGATACAAGGGCTTTGACCTGAGCGTATTGATACAGGGACAATCGGGGGGGTCCATCTATTCTCTGCTGGGCCGGGCACTTACGCGTACGGGTCAGGGGTTTACGGACAATGCCCCCGAATTTTATATCCATCGATGGGAGTCTCCGACCAATCCTGGCGCCGGCCGCGTGAGCAAGGCGTACTCGACGTTTGGGTTCGTAGCGAATACCGACTGGCTATATTCTTCCGATTATATACGTGTAAGGAATATCACGTTTGGATATAATTTGAAACAGTTGATCAGGACATCGGTCGTTCAGAACGCACGTTTGTATGTTTCAGCCGAGAATTTCTTCGGCCATGACAAATACTCCGGCGGCCTAAACCCCGAAGCTGCCAATACCACCATCAGTACCAATTCCGCTTATCCGGAAGCGGGCGACTACGGCGGCCTGCCGCTGGCAAAATCGCTTATTGTCGGACTGAACATCAATTTTTGATCATTACAATCATGCATACAATGAATAAGAACTTTTTTCCTGGTTTCCTCCTTCTTATCCTCGTGGGCACTTCCTGCACCAAGGACCTGAACCAGATACCCATTTCATCCGCCACCACGGCAACCTTTTATAAGACCCCCAGTGATTTTATCCAGGGAGTGAACGCAGCCTATTCGGATCTGAGGGGTTATCCTGACCGTTTGCTGAATCTCTCTGAGATCCGGTCCGACAATATCTATGGTGTGTCCGTCGTCGTGCGCGACTGGGACCCTATCAATGACTTTTCGTCAGGCATCGCCTCGAATACATATGTAGAAGAAGGCTGGAACACGGATTTCAATGGCATCTTCCGGGCTAATACCGCCCTGGATCAACTAAGCAAGAACGGCAGCAATGTAGGATCAGCGAGCCTGGCTACGCGTTTGCAAGCCGAGTCGAAGTTCCTGCGGGCCTTCTATTATTTCGATCTCGTAAGATATTATGGCAGATTGCCCATCGTCGATCATCCCATGACAACCAGCGAAGCCAACAACCTCAAACAAAGTTCAGTGACCGATGTGTATGCATTGATCATTTCAGATCTGCAGTTTGCGATTGCGAATCTACCGGCCAGCTATACGGGAGTTGACGTGGGAAGGGCAACCAAATATGCCGCCGAAGGTCTGCTGGCGCAAGTATATATGGCAAGATCGGGACCTGCCTACAGTATCAACGGGCCGGGTCTGGCACTCAACGAATGGGCGCTGGCGCTGCCTTTAATAAACGATATTGTCGGCAGCGGGCTTTTCGCTTTCAACCCCAACTATGCGAATATCTTCTCTTATTCCAACCAGAGCCCGACCTCCACTGGAAATAAGGAAGCCGTCTTTGACGTCATGTATCAAACCGGGATCAGCGGAACGGCATCCACTTATGGTGCCACCTATCCCTGGGATCTGACGCCTAACGGCTATTTTTTATCGCTTAAGGATACGAAGTCGAACGGGAGTCTCGAGATCATCCCTGTGTCGCAGGACCTGGTAGCCGATTATGAGACAGGAGACCTGCGGCTGCCTGCCACCATCTATACAGCAGGATATACTAATGCCGGTAGCACGGAACTCCGCCCTTTCTTTAAAAAATACCTGGACGTAACGAAGATCCCGACGACGAGCCGGTTCGACTGGGGGATCAACTTCATGGCTATCCGGTATACCGATATACTGATGATGAAAGCCGAATGCATCCTGAACGGGGCGCCCGGAAATCAGACTACGGTAGACTCCATCGTCAATCTGGTGAGGACCCGGGCAGGTCTGGCGAGCAAGACGGGGGTGACACTCACGCAATTGTTCGATGAGCGCAGAAAAGAATTTGCCGATGAAGGCTTCAGGTGGTTCGATCTGCAACGCAGCGGACAGGTGTTGACTATTATGAACGACTGGATCAGCAAAGAAGATGTGCAGCATAGGATTAATACTGTGGTGGCGAATTATGTTATTTATCCGGTGCCGCAGTCGCAGTTGGATGCGGCGCCGGGGTTGTATACGCAGAATCCGGGGTATTAGGGGACGCGGGCCGGTAATGCCATTAAGGTCAACTCTGTCAAATGCAGCAACAGCAACACCTTCAGGGTAATTAGCGTGCTCATGGCTGTATTTGGCTGGAGTTCTTGAAAAGGAGGCAGCTTGTTATGATCATATAAACAGCGGTCAAACCGTGCACCAGGAAATGCAAATCTGCCGGCCCGCTGGTTGCAAGTACTGTTAAGCAATCCGCAATAGGAATGATGATAGCTGCCGTAAACACATACGCCGCGGCCCCCAATAAAAAAGTTCCTACAGCCACGAGCATCGCCATCCAATAGGAGACCGAATGCGTCCCCCATTTGGGAAATTCATTACTTGTTTTTATGTTTAATCAATTAATCACACAAAGTTCGGTGCTGAATATTCCCGGTTGATTCACCTGGGTTAATTAATGCTTGTCCGGCATCCGCTTCCGGATACGGCTTAGTCACTGGGGTTTGACCCCATGTTGGTAGGTAATGACATAGATGACAGTACTGCCGTTGCCAATAATTGCCGTGCCAGGTATTTCATCTGATTAGCCGCTAATTTATAATCTGGAAAAGCTTTTCATTGGTTGTGTGATCACGTAGAATACGGTCTATGAAAAATAGCACACCTTGCCGAGAAATAACATTTTCGTCGTGCATATCTTCCAAGACCAGCGTATATTCTTTATTAAAATAATCCTGTCGCTTGATATTTTCAAAACCATTGAAAGTTAGCAACGCTTGGATGTCCTGCAATTTAGCTTGCTCACCTTCGATAAACGGTTGGCGAAGTGAGATGGCCCAATTTCCAAGGACAGAAAAATCTCTTACATTTAGAGATTAATTATGGATCCGAAAAAAGCAAAAGAGAGC
>DASYSV010000131.1:0-2954 GCA_036010185.1 Puia sp. | reverse complement strand
ACCCAGCCCCGCGACGACGCCAACCCCACGCAACGCCAGATCCTCCTCGCAGGTAAAGACTCCATCATGGCGGAATTCCCCGGCCGCGCCCTCGATTTCTGGACCCCCGTTACCGACCCTTCCACCCTCGGTATCCTCCCGCAATACAGCAAGGGCGACGCCATCCATCTCAACGATGCCGGCCATGCAGTGATCGCCCAGGTGGCCGAGAACACCAATATCATGGACCCTGTACCCCTCGCCCTTACCCTTACCGCCTTCACCGCGCGATGGACAGGCCAGAACGTACTCCTCCAATGGACCGGGGTCAACGACGATCCCTCCGACCCCATCCTTTTCGACGTTCAACGCAGCACCAACGGCAATGCCTTCTCATCACTGTACAAAATGACCACGACCGTCTCCGGCTCCTGGTCCTACACCGACAACGACTGCCCGGCCGGTATCGCCTACTACCGCCTGAGCTGGCTCGACGGCGCCAAAACCAGCTATTCGAAGACCATCCCGATCAACCATTCTACCGGCAAACTATCCATCGACAATCTCTATTTATCGGGCGGTTCACAGCTCGTCACGGATATGGAACTTCCCGCACCCGGAGACGCTTCGATCGCGATCCTGAGCCTCTCGGGCCGCCTCATCCTAAGAAAGGCATACTCCGGTCTCCCGCAATCCGGCACCCTCTCCATCCCCCTGCCCCAGCTGGCCGGCGGTGAATACGTCCTGAAGATCATGACATCCAACGGACAGACGACCGCCAAACCATTCGTCAAATTCTAAAATCTCGCACTTTCTTTCTATTTTAGCGGCCGCATAGAAGACCTTTCTCCGCTGGCTATGGATATAATCATCACCGGACTCTCACCATGGTATTTCGAGATTGGCAGTAACTGCAAGAGCATTGCCCTGGAATTGTCGCGTCACCACCGGGTCCTGTATGTTAACATGCCGCTCGACCGCCGGACGATCCGACACGAATCGTCCAACCCCGATATCCGCCGGCACATCGGGATCGTCCGCCACAAACAGGAAAATCTACTCCGGATCGGACCCAACCTTTGGAACTATTACCCGTACCATATCCTTGAATCCGCCAACTGGCTCCCCTCGACCTCGCTGTTCAAAATATTTTGCCGGATCAACAGCCGGAGATTTGCGGCAGACATCCACAGGGCGGCCCAACGCCTGGGATTCAAAGACTACGTCTTCTTCAACGACAACGATATCTTCCGGTCGTTTTACATCAGGGAATTCCTTCGCCCAAAAGTCTACATCTACTATAGCAGGGATAACCTGCTGGGTGTTCCCTACTGGAAAAAACACGGACAGAAGATCGAACCGCTACACATCGCAAAAGCAGATATAGCAGTGGCCAATTCCATCTACCTGGCCAATTACCTTCGTCAACACAATCCCAATAGCCATTATATCGGTCAGGGATGCAATATCACGCTCTTCGATCCCACGATCCCACGGCCCGTTCCGCCCGATATGACGACGATCCGGGGACCCATCATCGGGTATGTCGGCGCAATACTCAGCCTCCGCATAGATATCGCGATCCTCCTGCATATCGCAAAGACATGTCCCGAATGGAATATCGTGCTGGTCGGCCCGGAAGACGATTTCTTTAAGGCAAGCCCACTCCATGACATGCCAAACGTCCATTTCCTGGGAAGGAAGGACATCAACGATCTGCCCGCCTACGTGGCCCGTTTCGATGTTTGCATCAATCCCCAATTGATCAACGCGGTCACCGTTGGCAATTATCCCCTTAAAGTTGACGAATACCTGGCCATGGGCAAACCTGTCGTCGCCACCCGGACGGAGACCATGCAGATCTTCGAAAATTGCGTATACCTGGCGGAAAAGCCGGAAGACTATCCCGGTTTCATAAAAGCGGCCCTGTCGGAAAACGACCCTTCATTCACCGAAAAAAGGATCAAACTCGCACGCACGCATACCTGGACCGCCTGCGTAGATACACTCTATTCCCTGATCGCTAAAAAACTGAAAAATTGAGCATCATCCGGAAAATAAAATCGAGTCAGCGGAACAAGGAATTGGTCCTGAAGATCCTGATGCCATCCGGACAGGCCAGACCGCGCTGGTGGGTAAGGTCCTTCGTCAATCCATTCGTACACCGGCGGGGAAGACACTCGGTCATCAGACCCAATGTAAGGCTGGATGTGGTGCCCTTCCGAAAATTCGTCGTGGGCAGACATACGATCATCGAGGATTTTTCCTGCATCAATAACGGGATGGGCGACATCATCATCGGGGATCACTGCAGCATCGGTCTCAGCAATACCCTGATAGCCCCGGTGACCATCGGCAACAACGTCATTCTCGCGCAAAACATCTGCCTCTCGGGTCTCAACCATGGATACGAGGATATCCATACGCCCATCCGCTTCCAAAAATGCACCACGGCCCAGATCACGGTGGAGGATGACTGCTGGATAGGATCGAACAGCGTCATTACCGCGGGTGTCACCATCGGGCGCCACTCCGTTGTCGCTGCCGGCAGCGTAGTCACCCGCGACGTCCCGGCATTTAGCGTGGTCGGCGGCAACCCGGCCCGCCTTCTTCGCCAATATAATGAGACATCCGGTAAATGGGAAAGGCCGCCCCAATAAATGGAGCGGCCTCGAAAAATTATCTCATTTCTTTATTGCTTAACAAACTGCCTGACCGTCTTCTGCCCGTTGCTGTCGGTCACCACCAGGAAGTAGGTCCCGCGCGCCAGCCGGCCGACATTGATGTGAAAGCTGATCTGCCCGTTTACATTGTCATAAGACGTCGTCATCATATTTACTCCACTCATCGAAATGACAGACACTACAAACCGGTCGTGATCCGCGGACTGATACCAAACATTAAGATAGTTCTGCACAGGGTTCGGCCACATCCGGATACCGCTGGTATACCGCAGGTTATTATTATTCTCTACA
>DASYSV010000117.1:0-2831 GCA_036010185.1 Puia sp. | reverse complement strand
CGCTCATGCTTTCAGGCACGGCCGGGATGGGATGCAGGATACTCTTGATGGAGGAGGGGTTCCTGAACAGGTCCAATTGATGGATATAGCCCGTCACATGATCCAGGTTGCCCTCATAGACCACCAGCTTGCTCAGACGGGTCCCGACGAATTTCTTTCTGACTTCCGCCATGGTCTGGTTCGCGTCGATGCCTTCGACCTCCTTGCGTGGGATCAGGCATTCGCGTACCCTCACCTTGGGAAGGGCCAGCGCCGCTTCGAAAAGGTTTTTGTTCAGATCCTGCGCTTCGACTTCGGTATCGCCGGTTTGCTGTAGAAAATTCTCCAGATCGGCCTCCGCAAATACGGGTTTCCGGTCGTCGATACGCACGTTGAACACATATTTCAGGATCCATTGCGCGATACCGGCGAAGAATCCCACCAGTGGTGAAAAGAACCGGCTGAAAAAATCCATCGTTTGCGCGAAGAAGGACAGCAATGAATCGCTTTTGGCGCGGAACAACGCTTTAGGGATGAATTCACCGAAGAGCAGGATGAACAGCGAGGCGACCAGGGTTTCTGCAAAAAGACGGATTGCATTGACATAGCTGCCCGGCATATGGACGATGGTTATCATCTTGTTCCATAGCGGCAGAAAGGTCTCGCCTACCATCAGACCGAAGATGACCAGGAATACGGTATAGGCTCCCAGCGAAGTCCCGATGAATTCGGTCGGGTGATCCATGAAATGCGAAAGGATATGCCCGCTGCTGAGTCCCTGTTTTTTTCTCAATTCGATCGCAAGGCGGTTGGCCCGGGCAAATGCAACCCCGATACCTCCGAAAAAGGAGGTCATCAGCCAGGCGATAACAATCCAGACAAGAGTATTGGTATTGATCATAATGATGCTCTTTCGGCCGGCGGACCTGCAGTCCCCTTCACGAAAGTACTAAAATCCAAGGAACGCCCTGATCGCCGTCTCGGTTTCCAGACAGGCCTTATTCAGATCGTCATTGACGATGATCTGATCGAAATGGTGTTTGAAAGAGATCTCGTAGGAGGCCTTATTTACGCGGGCCAGCAGGCTTTCAACCGTCTCGGTGCCGCGCATTTCCAGCCGGCGGCGCAATTCATCGACGGACGGCGGTTCGATGAACAGGGCCAGGGTCGAATCGGGAAATTGTTCGCGAATATGGATGGCGCCTTTCACCTCGATATCCAGCAAGGGCGTCTTCCCGGCCTTCCAGATGCGTTCGAGCTCGCTTTTTAGCGTTCCATAGTATTTGCCTTCATAGACCATCTCCCACTCGACGAACTCGCCATGCTGGATCTTCTGTTTGAAATTTTCCAGCGGGATAAAATAATAATCCGTTCCATCTTTCTCATACGACCTTGCGTTGCGGGTCGCGGCGCTGACGGAAAAAGCCAGTTTATCAGGATATTTCGCCAGCAGCCAATGGGTGATGGACGTCTTTCCCGCACCCGATGGCGCGGTAATGATGATGATCTTGCCTTGTTCGGTCATATTCTGTCAATTTGGGCGCCCAGCTGTCTGAGTCGATGATCGATCTGCTGGTAACCCCTGTCGATCTGTTCGATATTTTGAATGACGCTGCGTCCTTCCGCGCTGAGGGCGGCAATGAGGAGGGCGACGCCGGCCCGTATATCGGGACTGCTCATCGTAATGCCGCGTAATCGCTGCTCCCTGGCCAATCCGATGACGGCCGCGCGATGAGGGTCGCAAAGAATGATCTGGGCTCCCATATCGATCAGCTTGTCGACAAAAAAGAGCCTGCTTTCGAACATTTTCTGATGGATGAGGACGGAACCGCGCGCCTGTGTAGCAACTACCAGGACGATACTCAGCAGATCGGGCGTGAAACCCGGCCAGGGATGGTCATAGATCGTCAGGACCGAACCGTCGAGAAAACTCTGTATCTCATAGACGTCCTGTTCGGGTATGTGAATATCGTCACCCCTGAAATCCAGCCGGATGCCCAGCTGTCTGAACTTCTCGGGAATGATCCCCAGGTGGTCCAGTCCGGCATTTCGGATCGTGATCTCGCTTTGCGTCATGGCTGCGAGACCGATAAAAGATCCGATCTCGATCATATCGGGCAACATCCGGTGTTCGGTGCCGCCGAGATACGATACTCCATCGATGTGCAGGAGATTGCTGCCTATGCCATGGATCTTCGCGCCCATCCGGGACAGCATTTTGCATAATTGCTGGATATAAGGCTCACATGCGGCATTGTAGAGGGTGGTGACCCCTTCGGCCATCACGGCAGCCATGATGATGTTGGCGGTGCCGGTAACGGAAGGCTCGTCCAGCAACAGATGCGTTCCTTTCAGATGCGGCGCCTCGAGATGGAAAAGACCGTCCCCCTGCTCGTACCTGAAGTTAGCGCCCAGCTTTTCGAAGCCAATGATATGTGTGTCCAGCCGGCGTCTCCCGATCTTGTCGCCGCCCGGCTTGGGAATGAACGCCTTGCGAAATCGCGCTAACATCGGCCCCGCGACCATTACTGAACCACGGAGTCGCCCGCTCTTCTTCTGATAGGCCTCACTTCGCAGGTACCCGATATCCACCTCATCGGCCTGAAATATACAGGTATGCCGGTCGGACCTTTCGATCTTCACCCCCATTTCTTCGAGGAGATCGATCAGCAGGTTGACGTCCAATATGTCGGGGATATTGGAGATGGTCATCTTCTCCGGGGTCAGCAGAACGGCGCTGATGATCTGCAAGGCCTCATTCTTCGCACCCTGCGGGACGATCTCACCTTTTAGCTTTTTGCCGCCGATGACTTCGAATGAATGCACACGTTGGGTTTGATGGCGCCAGGGCC
>DASYSV010000098.1:0-10400 GCA_036010185.1 Puia sp. | reverse complement strand
ACAGGTGAATGAAAAAGTCCGCCGGAAGTTCGACGCCAAATATACCGAGATCGGAGGGGATGCGCAGGTAGGCAATAAGGTGATGATGAAGAAGAACCACCAGGTGGGCACCGTTCGCGAGATCCGCGGGAAAAAGGCCGTCGTGCAGGTGGGGCTCGTTCCGATAACGGTAGATATCTCCGATCTGATTGTCGTTCAGGACCGTCCGCAGGAAGAAAGCGCCGGTTAAGAGTTCGCTTGCCGCCCCGCCACGCCACGCCGAATGCCGCCGGTTAACGGTTCTCTCACATCTTTTGGCACTGACTTTGCCGGTTGACGGTAGTAACTTAAAAACCTCCAATATGAAGAAACTCCTTTTAGCCGCGACGGTCTTCGCGGCGGCGGCCTTGTCAAACACCACGCAGGCGCAGATCCATTTTTCCATCAACATCGGCGATCAGCCTTCCTGGGGTCCGACGGGCTATGAGCACGTGGAATATTATTATATTCCCGATATCCAGTGCTACTATTATGTCCCTTCTCATGAATTCGTTTACCTGGATGGCGGCGGACACTGGACCTTTTCCCGCGAGCTTCCCCCGGCCTATCCTCGTTTCGACCTGTACCATAGCCGGAAGATCGTAATGAACGAGCCGCAGCCCTATCTGCATTTTGACGAGCACCGGAGGCAATACGAACATTTTCGCGGTGATCCGCATGGCCAGAAGTTCATCCGTGATAGTCATGAAGACAGGTACAGATACCATTATCATGATCAGCATGAGGCCGACGAAGAGTGGAGGCACCGGGGAGGTGGCCACGACCATCACTAAAAGACTATCTGAGGAGGCCCCCGGCGAAGCCGGGGGCCTCACTTATTGCGCGGACCCGGTCAGCACGACCGGCGCCTTCCCATAGTCGAAGCTATAATGATCTTCGATCTTGATATTATCTCCGTCGAAATGACAAACCATCTCCTCGGTGTGCGGACTTTCGATATAGCGTAACACGAGTTCGAGCGTATTTTCGTCTACCCAATGATAAGACCCGGCGACCTGGAAGGGCGCCAGCCCAACCGCGCTGTTCACTGCGCGTGACGTAATGGTGGGCCCGGGCCGATCCGTCGTCGCGTGCTCCCATTTGCCATCTCCGAAAGAAAAAGGCCAGGAGCCTTTTGAATCGTGTATCGTCACCTTCCATAGACCACCTTGAAATGAGAAACCGATGGAGGTCAGGTTCCAGTCGTTGGCCTGCAGCGCATAGGTCCTGCCGTTGACGGAGAAGTCCGCCGCGCTGGCCTTTGCTTCGAGTGGCGGCAAGGCGAGGGCGGACAGCTGCTTTTTGAGCCGCGCATCGCCATCGGGATCCTCCTTATAGGCCCAGTTCTGCATCGAAGGCAGCAGGTACTGCCATACGAGGTTGATCTCTTCCTGCATACTCGGCGTTTCGGCTGTCATTACCACCACCGCATCCTGGTCCGGCAGGAGGATGATGAACTGTCCGAGCGCGCCATCGGCTCTTACACCGTTGTGACGACAGCGCCACATCTGGAAACAATAACCCTGCAGCCAGTCGCTGGAATCCCTTGCCGCGGGTGAGGCATTGGGGTCCTGCAGGATCTTCATCGTAGTTGCTTCCTCCACCCAATCGCGCGGGACGATCTGACGGCCGTTGAATTTCCCTTTTTGCAGCATCATCTGTCCGAATTTGGCCATATCCTCCGTACTCAGACGCAATCCCCATCCTCCCGTATTGACACCCTGCGGGCTCGTCTCCCAGTCCTCATCGATGATACCCAGCGGATCGAAAAGGCGTGGTTTGAGATAATCGAGCACCTTTTGGCCCGTGGCGCGTTGAACGATGGCCGAGAGCATATAGGTTCCCATCGAGTTGTACAGGAATTTCGTACCCGGTTTGTTGACGATGGGCACCGCAAGAAAGGCCCTCGCCCAGTTGGTATCCGTAGAAACTGCACGCGGTTCGGGATCCTGTCCGTCGGCCATCATCAGCGCGTCTTTTACGGTGAGTTCCGCAAGATTGGGGCTTACGGCTGCCGGGAGATCATTGGGAAAGAAGGAGACCACCTTATCGGTGAGCTTCAGCTTTTTTTCTTTGATGGCCAGACCGACAGCCGTCATCGTGAAGGTCTTGCTCACCGAATAAAGCGTATGTTTCAGGTGAGGCCCATAGGGGTTCCACCAGCCTTCCGCCAGGACCTTGCCGTGGCGCAGCAGCATGAAGCTGTGGAATTCCGTACGGCCACGCGAGGCGGCGTTGAGAAAATCGCTGATGGCGGTGGAGGGTACGCCTTCCTTCTCGGGGATGCCCCTGGGAAGATCCTGGGCGATGGCCGGCCTTATAATCGTCAGGCCAAGCGTGAGGGAAAACAGGAGGCTGCGGGTGAAAGCGGTGGTCGGCATAGCGATGGGTTTATGTAGGAGTGAAGATAAACCAAAAATTGAATTGCCGGGCCATGTCTGTGGGGGCTTGGGTGGGATCGCTTTATTCAGTATGTTTGGTTCAAATGCGATCGACGCATCGGAAAAAGTATTGAATGGAATCTTAAAATATATGCGTTATGGAGGTACAAGATCTTAGTAAAGTACATGGTTTGGCGGGGCGACTCTTCGAGTGGCCGAAGGACCGGAAAGGCTGGGAGGAATACCGGCTGACGAAAGAACAGCTGCAGCAATACGAGGAATTGGGCTATGTTTCGGGAATCAAAATGCTCGATGAGTCGCAGATCGCGGTGTTGAAAGAGGAGCTGGCGGCATTGGCGGACCCGAAACATCCCGGTCATTCGCTTTTTTATGAATTCTCCACCAACGAATCCACTGATCCGGCAAAGATCCTTTTCCATGCGCTGGGCGCGTGGCGTATAACACCAGGATTTCACGACGTACTTTGGAATCCGCGATTTCTGATGGCTGCCAGCCAGTTGCTCGGAAACAGGGCGGTGCGGTTCTGGCATGATCAGCTGTTTTGCAAACCTGCCAAACATGGCGGGGTAGTTGCCTGGCACCAGGATTATTCCTATTGGACCCGAAGCGTGCCGATGCAGCATCTCACGTGCTGGTGCGGACTCGATGCGGCGGATGAGGAAAATGGTTGTTTGTATTATGTTCCCGGAAGCCATCATTGGGGGCTGTTGCCGAAACCGATCCTCGCGGGAAATATGGACGATCTCGTCGGAGTGTTGACCGAAGAACAACGCGCGGCATTCCACCCGGTGGCGATACCCTTACCCGCGGGTTATGCCACCTTTCATCATCCCCTGATGGTTCACGGGTCCTATGCCAATACTACAGGGCGGCAACGCCGGGCCTTCGTCATCAATGTATTTGCCGACGGGACCCGATCGAATGCGGATGAACAGCTGCTGGCGGGTACGCCGATGGTCCCGAAAGGGGATAAGCTCGCAGGTGATTTTTTCCCGCTGTTGTTCGAGCCTATGTCGGCGCATTAGGGATATTCGAATACCATATATCCCCATGGAGGAAGCACGGGCACCTTCATTCCGGGTGAAGTTGTCTTACCCGTAAAGATTTCCGTTGGTGTGCCACCAATTAAATCGGGACGCCTGATCGATACCTGCTGCGATGTCGGAGAAAAGTTCAGCAAGACGAGTACCCTTTTGCCAGTTTTTTCACGCAGAAAGGCATAAACGGCCTGGTCGTTGCCGGTCTTGAGTTTTGTGAACGATGCATCGGCGTCGAGCGCGGGATTTCGTTTGCGAAGGGACAATAGCTTTTTGTAAAAGGTCGCTCTGCCGAAATGCTGCCACCCGATAGAATCTTTTTCGAAGAAGGACAGGGCCCGCAGTACAGGTTCTTCCTGCCCGCTATAGATCAGCGGGATATCCCATGGGAGCGTTTGGCTCAGGACAGCGAAGGGAGCATGCGCGACACCGGGGAAGGTCTTATAATCGGCGCCGTTCCAGCTGTTCTCATCGTGATTGCTCGTGAAGAACATTTCGAGCGTCCCTTTCGGATAGGCGGTGTCGTATTGGTGCAATATGCTGTCGAGCGCGAAAGCGGGGCGCTCGCCCGCCGCCACGCTGATCATCTTATGGAAAAAATCCCAGGGATACAGCGCATCGAAACCGTTCCTTGCCAGATAGGGCTTGTCGCCCTCGGCAAGAAAGAACAGCGACTTCAGCTTTCTGAGCCGGGTGATACAATCCTTCCAAAAGTCGCCGGGAACATTCCAGGCGACATCGCAACGGAACCCGTCTATATCCGTTTGCCGAACCCAGTATTGCATGGCTGCGATCATGCTGTCGCGCAATACCGGGTTATCATAGTCGAGCTGACGGGTATCCGTCCAGTCGAAAGGGACGGCAGCTTTTCCAGAGCTATCCTTTTTGTAAAAATCCGGGTGTTGTCTGAGCCATCGGTGATCGGCGCCGGTGTGATTGGGCACCCAATCGAGGATCACCTTCATTCCTTTGGCATGCGCGGATGCTACCAGCATTCTGAAATCGGCCAGGGTTCCGAACTCGGGATTGACGGCCGTATAGTCGGAGACGGCATAATAGCTGCCAAGGCTGCCCTTGCGATCGGTGTGACTGATGGGATTGATGGGCATGAACCACAGGATCTCCACACCCATGGCTTTAAGACGATCGAGATGTTTTGCGAAGGCTTTGAAGGTGCCCGCCGGGGTATATTGACGGACATTCACTTCATAGATGTTCGCGCGACGGACCCAGGCCGGGCGATCGGCGGAGGGCTGACCGGAACAGACGGTCAGCGTTAACAAGAAGAGGACGGAAAAGAGGGGGCGTTTCATGAGCAGCAAAAAGAAGTTTTGCCGAAGATAGTCAATTCAGGCTTCTTCGTCGAAGGTATCGATCGGCAACGGGCATCGATGGGTAGACGTCATCGATCGGCAGCCGGAGGTGATCGATCGGGCATCGAAGGTCATTGGTCGGAATGATGTCCTCCGGATCCCTTTCCCCCCAGCGCGAAACATATAGCGCCGCCCAGTCCGAACTGAAGCATCGAGGAATAGGTGGTCACACCCGCCCCGGCGCCGCCGGTACCGAAGCCCACGCCGACGCCCACACCTTGCGCGATGGATTGCAGATAGGCTTGTAATTTGATGGAAACGGCGGATTCCGTTTTGACCTTCACACCCAGATGGATGTTCCAGGCGAATTTCGTGAGGTTTTCGGAGTAGCCGTTGTAGTAGGTGTAATTCATCAGGCCTACTCCGAGACCGACGCCGGCATAAGGCATGAGATTGCCGTGCGTTGGGACATAATTATTCCCACCGAGCATGATGTATTGGATCGTACACTTGTCATTGCCCGAATTGGTTTGCCCCTCCCAATTATAGAATGGCATGTGCGTCCCCATGTACTGGTAGCTGAGCTCCAGCGCCCGAAGCTTGTCCACGAAGAATTCCAGACCGGCGCCCCATTGGCCGGAGCCGTTGATAGATCCATAGCTGTTGTAATTGTTGTAATACCCCAGTGGTACATGGTCGGGAAAGGTATAGCCGCCATACACATTCAGAACGATTGGCACCTGCCGCTGGGAGAAAGCGGCACCCGTACAGCACAGCAGGAGTGCCCCGATGCATATTTTTTTCATAATTACCCGATTGACAGGTATAGGACACATTCAGACAGATGGTTCCGCCATTCGGGTCGGGAAAAAGAAGATCAATGTTTTACGATGAAGGCCGTCACGGAGGAGGACCGTGCCGAAACGAATCGTGCATAATAGACGCCTGCTGGAAGCGTCGTGCCGAAATTCAATTGGAAGGGACCTGAGCCCACCAATGCCCGGTGGATTATTTTACCGGTGACGTCGAGGATCTCCACCTGGAAGGACTCACCCGCGGAACCGCCCATGATACCCAAAAGATTATTGCCCGCGGAAGGATTGGGAAATAGCGTTACGCCCAATTTCGCGACCCCGCAGCTGCCTGCTCCGATCACCTTCGAATAATAAAAATAGCCGTCGAGATCGATTTGTTTCAGCCGGTACCACGCAAACGAATGATGGGGATCGACGGTATACGAATATTGCTGAGTGACGGTGGAATTGCCTGTCGCCCTGATCAGAGCGATATCGTCCCAATTGCTGCCGTCGATGCTGCCTTCTACCGTAAACCCGGCAAAATTCTTCTCATTGGTCGTGGCCCAGTCGAGCACCACGTTGTTATTCAAGCATCTTCCCTCAAAGAATTCCAGCGTCACGGGGAGCACGGACATCGTCGAAATGAAGGTAGCCATTTGCGCTACCCAGTTTCCTCCGCCGCTGGTAAAGGTCGTGTTATAGGTGCCCGTGGCGACGACATTCTTGTCTTCGATGATATTCTGATTGGCGGTGGATCGGTTGGTGAAAGTCGCTCCTGTCGTCAGCGAACCAGAGGCGCCGATGCTGGCGCCATAGATCAGCTCGTTGGTATACGTGGTCGTCTTAGACCCGCTGCTGACTGCTGCCGTGTTTCCCGCGGCTGCGGAGTTTTGATCCAGCGGGTCGATGCTCGAGGCGATGCCGGTATATTCGGTAGCATATATCTGCATAAAGCTGGTGGGTGCTCCATTCAGCTTGGCGGTGATCTTGGTGCCTCCGGCGAGGGTACCGTAGGTATACCAAAGCTCGGCCCGGTAATTCGCGCCGTTCCAGTTGGTGGGACCGTTTATTTTCTTATAGATATTGCCTTTGTTATCGGTGACCGAGGCGATATCGCGGGTCTGGCCATCCCAGTCGACGTGAACGACGATCAGATCGCCTGCAAGGACGGTGGCTCCTAAGGTGACCGCGATGGTCGTGGAGGTGGATACCTGGTAAAGAGTAGCAGTCTGCTTATAGCTTTGCCCCGTGCTTTTCTGCAGGGCGAATGCAAATAGAAAGAATATGGGCAGGGGTTTGCGCATTTGGATATCGGTCTTTAGCTAACTACGGTTCGATGGGTATACCGCGGGGTATAACGGAAGCATTGTCAGATTATTACCGAAAAGCTGTCCTTTTTTGTTATTTTGAGCCATGATCAGAATAGCCTTTCTCCTTTTATTATTGCCTGCGCTGGGATGCCGGTCGCAATCGCCCGAAGTATGGGATCACCGGCAATGTGCGGTCGTATTGACCTATGACGATGCCATCGATGCCGATCTCGATCGTGTCATTCCCGCGCTGGACTCTCTGGGGCTCAAGGGAACTTTCTATATCATCGGTTCATCATCGGTGGTGGCTAAACGACTGCCAGAGTGGCGGCTTGCCGCTGCGCATGGACATGAGTTGGGGAACCACGCGCTCTTTCATCCATGTGACGGGAGTAAACCCGGACGCGGCTTCGTTCAGGCGGATTTCGATCTGAGCAAGTATACCGTGCGGAGGGCCGTCGACGAGATCCGGATGAACAACGTCCTGTTGAATGCCATCGACGGAAAGACCGTACGCACCTTCGCCTATCCCTGCGGTGATCTGAAGATCGGCGACACGCTGTTCTACAAACGGCTGGAACACGATTTCGCGGGTGCGCGTGGCGTTACTCCCGGGATGCATACGATCGATAAGGTCGATCTGGACAATATCGATTGTTATGGAATGAACGGGGACAGCGGAGAGCATATGATCGAGCTCGTTAAGTCCGCCATGCAGACGCATACCCTGCTGGTCTTTCTATTTCATGGGGTAGGCGGCGGGCATAACATCAACGTAGACGCCGCTGCGCACAGTCAGCTTTTACATTTCCTGAAGGACCATGAAAAAGAAATATGGATAGCCCCCATGGTCGATGTCGCCGAACATATACGGGCTTATCAGCAGCGAGCCGGGCACTGACGATTCATTAAAGTCGCCCGATCTTCTTTTCGATGATGCGTTTGTCCGACGGGGACCGGGCGAGTGCCAGTGCATTTTCGAAATGCTCCCGTGCTCTCGCGTTATCGATACCCGTATAGAGCTCGCCCAGCAGGACAAAATAAAAATGATTACCGGTCAGCCGAAGCTTTTCGGCTTCGGCGATGGCGGCTTGCTTGTCTCGCGCGCGGGCGAGCGCGTACGTGCGATTGAGCGCGGCGATGGGAGAATAATGTCTCTGTAACAGATGATTATAGAGCTGCAGGATGTTCTCCCATTTTTCCGGTGAATCGGTTTTTTGGGTACTCCAGAATGCGATCGTGGCCTCGAGGTGGTAGCGGGCGAGTTGGCCGGATGCCGTGCTGCGGTGCAGGTAGAATGCGCCCCTGCGGATGAGCTCATCGTTCCAGAGGGTGGTGTCCTGGTCGTCATACAGAATGGTCTCGCCGTCGCTGTCGACGCGGGCCTCGAAACGGGAGGCGTGAAAACACATCAATGCCAGCAAGGCATTCACCTCCGGACGGTCGGTGGAAGAATTGTCGGTCAGCATATGGCAAAGCCGCATGGCTTCCAGACACAGGTCTTTGCGAAGGGTAGTGTCGCCGCTGATGGAATAATATCCTTCATTGAACAGGAGATAGATGGTAGCGAGCACGGTGTCGAGACGACGCCCGATCTCGGGCTGGGCGGGCATCTCGATAGGTATCTTTTCTTCGCGCAGCCTTTCGCGGGCGCGGAACAGACGCTTGTTGATGGTCTCCCGGCTGGTAAGAAAAGCGTCGGCTATTTCGTCGATGCCAAAACCGCACAGGATGCGGAGCGACAGGCCGATCTGGGCTTCCGTCGAAATGGAGGGATGACAGATCGCGAACATCATTTGCAGCTGGCTGTCATTTATGTTCTGCGGCGTGAGATCGATGTCCTGGTCAGGGGCCGCATCGGAGGAAGCCTCGGGGGGCCGGATGGCCTTCGAGACCTTTCCTTTGAAAAGCTGATCCCGCACCAGATAGTTTTTGGCCTTATTGGCGGCGACGCGATAGAGCCAGGCTGTGGGATTTTCCGGCAGGCCATTCAGCGGCCAGGTTTGTGCAGCCGTCAAAAAGGTCTCGCTGGCGATGTCTTCGGCCGTCTCGAGATGATCGAAGCCGAAGCGTTTGCCCAGGACGGAGACGATCTTGCGATATTCCGTCCGGAAGAGATGCGGGATCAGTTGTTGCTGTTCCATTAATGTACTCCGTCCCTTTTGGCGACCTTCCGCACTTCCACGCTATTGCCGTCGCCCTGGAGTACGGGGCTGCCCTTGGCAAATTCCACCGCTTCCTCGATACTGTCCGCCCTGACGACGATATAGCCTCCGATGGTCTCCTTGATCTCACCGAACGGGCCGTTGGTCACCACATTGTTATGCCAGACTACGCGGCTGTCGTCCATCGGCAGACCGGTGCCGGTGACGAACTTGTTTTGTGCCGCTATACCTCCGATCCAGTCCATAGTTTGTTTCATCCAGATCTGCATTTGTTCCGGCGAGGCTATTTTGGTGCCGTCTTCGTGCCTGAAAATCAACATAAATTCATCCATTTTCGTAAATTTTAATAGTATTGACGATTCGATTGACATACCTAGTACAAGCGACGGGGCAGGGATTGGACATCCTGGAGAATCTTTTGTAAAATAATTTTTTTTGCCGCCATGTCCAATTTTTGCAGGTCCGGTACTTATTCGGATAAAAAAATCTGTAAACAATTAAAAAAAGATTTATGAAAGAGTTTGCATTATTGTTCCGGTTTCCCGAAATGGACGTCAGCAAGTTTTCGCCGCAGGAATTCCAGGACATCGCCAAAAAATGGCAGGAATGGGCCGGGGGTATCGCTTCGCAGGGCAAAATGGCCAGCAATGGCATTCGACTGGACATGGAAGGAAAAGTGCTCCGGCCCGGAGGCGTGGTCACCGATGGACCGTTCGTAGAGATCAGGGAAAGACTGGGTAGCTTTATCGTGGTGAAGGCGGAAAATCTCGAAGAGGCTACGACGCTGGCGCATGGCTGCCCCGCGCTGGACCAGGGCGGAAGCGTAGAGATCAGGCCGATCATGAATTACCATTAAGGGCGATCGCCATGCAGGATTCTTTAAAACAGCTGTTTCAAAAAGAGTTCACCAAAATGGTGGCGGTGATAAGCCGGCTCTTCGGGCTGGAGCATCTCGGGATAGCGGAGGACATCGTGAGCGAGACCTTCCTGCAGGCGGCGGAAAGCTGGGGGGTAAAGGGTCTTCCGCCAAATCCGACCGCCTGGCTCTACCTGGTAGCCAAACAAAAAGCGCTGTACCATTTCAGGAGGAACAAGATCTTTCAAAAGAAGATCGTTCCCGAGCTGAAAGGCCGGCAGAAGATCGAAACCGATATCGAAGAAATGGATTTCTCGCATGAGCATATCCGGGACAGTCAGCTGCAGATGCTGTTTGCCGTCTGCGATCCCGCTATTGCCAGCGAGGCGCAGATCGGGTTGGCCCTGCGTATCCTTTGCGGATTCGGCATCGATGAGATCGCCGGGGCATTCTTAACCAATAAGGAGACGATCAACAAACGGCTTTTCCGGGCCAGGGAGAA
>DASYSV010000096.1:0-17623 GCA_036010185.1 Puia sp. | reverse complement strand
GGGTTCCAGTTCATGGTGAAGAGGATGGCATTACCCACGCTGTCCATCGTAATATTCTTCACATGGATGTCTTCTACCGTTCCACCTCGCGTAGTCGCCGACTTGATATGAAACCCGTTACCCGTGCCCCTGGCCGTCAGGTCGGTTGCGAGCACATGCCGTATCCCGCCGGATGTTTCGCTGCCGATGGTCAGCAAACCGCCTCCTTTCCGTGCGACGCAATGCCGGATGACGACATACTCAGTAGGTTTGTTGACACGAAGACCGTCCCAGTCCCTACCGGCTTTCAGACAGAAATCATCATCATTACAATCGATGTCGCAATTTTGCACCAGCACCCAGGACGAGCTATCGATGTCTACACCGTCGGTGCTGGGTCCATGGCCGCCTTCATTGTTGCGTACGACGATGCCATCAACCGTCACATGCTCCGAATATAAGACCTGCACCGTCCAGAACCCCGCATCCACGAAGGTTACCCCCTTTATCGTCACATCGCCGCATCGCTGGATGAGCAAGGTCCTTACCCGCTGTGCGTCATAATCCACGATCCAGCGCAGCCCTTTGGCATCGTATTCTTTCCGCATGGCCCAATATTTGTCCCAGCAGAACTTTCCGCGCGCGTCGACCTTGCCCTCGCCGGTGACAGCCGCATTTTTGACCCCGATGATATTCAGCAGCGCAGCCGGCCATCGCATCTCGATACCGGCGATCCGGGTGTCGATCTCGGGATAATCTTCGAAATGTTGACTGCCGATAAGCTCTACGCCCTTGTCGATACGAAGCTCGACATTCGCTTTCAGAAAGATACTCCCCGTCTGATAGATACCCGGGGCGAAAACGACGACGCCTCCGCCTTTGGCCGCGCAGTCGTCGATAGCCGATTGGATGGCATGAGTTGCAAGCTTACTGCCGTCTTTCGCAGCGCCCGTGACAGTCACCATCGCCTTGCCGTGTGGGAATTCATGCGCCCCGACTTTAGTCGTCCAGTCCGGGTCCGCACCTGCTTTGCCCCCCCGCTCCGGGCCGGACCAGGGCATCAGTAACAAGATCAATAGATATTTCATCATTCATTTTTTTTAATTAACGTGATACTCATCAGTCCGACCACTACGTCATGCGCCGTCGTCCGCAACACGAGATGATCCAGTGTCTTGTCGGGCTGTAAAGTCATATCGGCAACGGTAGCCGCGCCCCCCTCGATGGCGGTATTGGTAAGACCTTTGATCGTCGTCCATTTGCCGGGTTGATTGCTGACGACGCCCGTCTTTAGATACACCCGCCAGGGATGTGGAGCTCCGGTGGTGAAGGCCGGACCGTCTTCGAGATAATCTTCTTCGATGGGCCACCAGTTGGAAGGATTCACCAGCTCGAGTCTGTCGGAGGTGCCGTCGGTATAATACACATCGATAACACCGTTGGTAATCTGGCTTTGCATGGGGTTGGTGGATCCCGCCATCAGGAACCAGGCATGTTTTGCCTGCCCGCCCAGCCGTACCGATACCGAATCCGGGTAGTTGTCCCACAAAGAGGTGAAAACAATATTGTGACCGCTGGCGGGAGTAGCGAACGGTATCCCGCCCGGCAGCCGGACCTCTCCACCCGATGCCCTTAGTCCCGCATCATCGATATCGGCATTCACCAGCGGGTAACACCAATTGCCGATGCCCTGCGTCGGCAGCTGTAAGGTCGGACTCTTTGGTCGTGGCGACAAGTATTGTTGTTGAAAGATATGCGTCACATCATCATTGAAGTATCCCGTCAGCGAAACCGTATCCGCGTGTTCGCCTTTGGCCGGCAAATCCGATCCCCCGGTGTATGTTCTTAACCTCGGCCCGCCCAAAGCTATTCCTATTCCAAACGCCGGCCCGCCTCCCCATGACACGGAAACATGGTATTCCGTGGCCGGCGGAACATCCACCTCCATCACCGGAACGCCCACCTCTTCAACGATCTTCTTCCACGAAGCCGGCTTCCCGTTGACTACCACACGTCTGATCGTCTCCGCCTGAGCATGAAGCCGCAAACGCAGGTTCATATGCCGCGGGAAATTCGGAAAAATATGATATTCATCCGTCCGGCCCTGACGCCGGAACTCCACACTGATATCCGGTATATGCAGTGAAGCCTTTGTCCACTCCCCGGGAAATCCCGGAGCGATCGTGAGCGTATCGTGTATAGCATCCGGCGATATGCCGAACAATCCTTCCACCAGGCTCCGCGCCGCCATGCCGATGCCATCTCCAAAATCCCGGTAGAGCTCGCCGCGCGCGACATCGTATGAGGACAGCTGTTCGAAATTCCCGGGGCTCGAACCCATGTACATGCTTTCCACCAGTGCGCTCTTCCATATCCGGAACGCTTCATCCGGTCGCCCTCCCTGCCAGTAAGCCAGCGAGGTATGCAAACTCTCCGCCAGCGCAACATTGTTCAGCGACCAGGTATATGGCTGCCAATTGGTGGTGCTCAATAAATATAGCGTCGTGTCGCCCAGCCCCCGGGCACGGATAGGGATATGCGGTATATATCTGTCGATGTATTTCAGCGATTCCCAGGCCTGAACGGGATCGGCGACCCCTTCGTCGATGGCATGATAGATCGTCCATAACCCCGCCGACGGATGCAGGACCGGCGTCCCGTGGCCTCCCGCCCAATCGATATACTCCGCATACCACCCTTTCTCCGTCATCCACAAGCGGCTATTGATAGCGTTTAGAATATGCGCAGCCTCGGCAGCATAGGGCGCCGGGTCTTCCCCGATCACCCGCGCCAAGTCGGCAGCAAGCTTATTCGCCCGATAATTGTAAGCCGAAGAATGTGTCACTCCTCCGCCGCCGTATTCCAGCGCATCGCTTGCCCAGATACAGGCATAGGCGTCATAGAGACCGTCGCCGTCGCTATCGAAGTTCCGTTTCTCCCAGGCCAGATGACGCGTCAGCACCGGCCACATTTGCCGAACATACGCGGTATCCCCTGTCCAGTAAAAATGCGTCAATAGCTGGTCGATAAAAACGAGGTTCATATCATAGTGATGCGGACGAAGATCACCGCCGGGGTTACGGCAGATGTACCCGCTGCTGAATAGGGAAGTACCCAGACGCTCCAGCTGACGCGCGAGATGCAGCGCCGTATCGGCCACTACCGGTGCAGTTGCAGGCTCGGTCAGTTGTGAAAGAGCATAGCTTGAAAAATGCCGGCGGGCGCGATCATGCCAACCCAGCGGATCGGCGACATAAGGCCCCCGCCACGCGGGAAGACGCTGTCTCCAGGCGACGGCGCCGTGCAGATATGATGGGTCTTCCCAGATGGCGTCCGCTGCGACGGCCAATGCACCGCCAAGGGTGTTGATCCATGGATCGGGCGTATGCAACACTACGCGACCGGCAAGACGTTCGCGTACGGTCTCGGCGGAGTCGAAGAAAGCCGGCAGTTCGCTATAGGAGGGCAAAGACGCCGATGCCGAAGCAGGATTGCGTATCAGCAGATAACAGGTATCCCCCAGTGACAGTTGCCCATGCAACGCCGGCACCGCATCCACCCGCAACCCAGAGCCGGGAGGAAAAATACCTTCCAGCTTTTTACCTGCCCCATACTCCAACGACCAACCGTCCCCCCTCACTACATAATGATCACCCCGACAACCTGCGCTATCCAGGTAGAACGACGATTCAGGGTCGGCGCCGATATCTCCGTCGCGCGAGAATTTTTTACCCGATGCGCCGCCGAAGACCACGCCCAAATGCCGTCCCGCATTCCGGCCGCTGATACGAATGATCATCCCTTCGGCATCGGCCAGCGCCAGCACCGTCATCGATAGTACCCCTTTGGCTCCGAGCGCCGGGTCGCGTATTTCGTACAACATCGATCCGGGACGGTAGATGGCCTTGATGTATTGAGACCGGATCAGCGGGCGCCCTTCCAGCTCGAAATGCAGATTACCGCCCATCCCGGGCATGTAAAAGGCAAATTCGGGAAGGTCGCCGGCCTCGACACGAAAGGCGGTGTGGGTGCCGTACAGCGCGCGGTTGAATCTTCGCGTCCCGTTGACGATCACGAAATCGCCACCTTCAGGATGATACCGCACCATGTGATCCGCCGGACCACCCTCCGCCGACACCGAATGACCCTTGCCCGGACCACCCTTCGCCGCTGCCAAACGGACCTGGGCCGGGACGAAACCCGGCGCCAGTATTAGTGCATACACCATATAAAGGACGATTCTTGTCATGGCAATAGCCGCAAAGGCAAAAGCGTCACCGGACCCGATAGTCCGGAGTCCATAGGAGCCCATTTGGACGTATCGAAAAGACCATCCGCACCCCGGTTGGCGCGCTCGTGCGCCGGGAAATTGTAATTGTAGAATTTCTTCCAAAGAATATGCCGGCGATCCATGTATTCGATACGGTTGACCATGGTGTTGGCCACTTTTATTTCGAGGGTATTTCTTTGATGCATAGCCGAAGAGGGAATGACGACTTCATAATCCGGGCCCAGCAGAGTGGTCAGCTTGTGACCGTTGAGAAAGACCTCGACCGTCCTGTATACCTTGCCCAATTGGAGAAGCCAGGCCTGAACGCCCGTCGCGGGCCGGTCGAAATCGATCGAATATTTTCCGACACCTGAAAAATTCTGCATCGCCTCGTCTCCCAGATCGGTCCATGAGCCCAGCATACCAACCGTCGTGTCATGCGGAATGACGGGTCCGCCCGACAGAAATTCGAGATGCCATCTTCCGGTCAAGCGCATGCTGCCTCCCATCGGCAGATAATAGGGAAACAGCGACGCCCCCCCGGCGGGGTTGGTCTGGATGATACAGGTCTCACCGCGCCTTAGTTGCACATATACCGAATCACCTCTTCTTCGCGCCATGCCTTTCCCGCCCGTCATGGGATCGAAAATGGCGGCGCTGCGAAACACACGATCCAGCGGAAGGTAACCGGCAAAAGCCGTCTGACCTTTATTGACGATAAAATATACTTCGCCGGAACCGAGCCTGCGGCGAAAGAATCCAATACTATCATCGATGAGCTTTTCACGGTGGACGTTCGCGGTTGTCAACAGACTGTCGAGATCCTCACCTACAGCAAAATTATTCCCCGACAGCAATTCTTTGAACTGCGTCTCGCGTTCCTGCCAATGGCCCCAACCCGGTACATCATAAGGTAGTCGCTTATACACCAACACTTTCACCCCATGACGGGCAAGCCCGACCAGTTTTTTCAACGCGTCCACCGACAAATACCGGCAATCGGGTAACAGGATGGTCTTGTAGGTTACCCCACCCGTAACGATCCCACCACCGGCGCCCGCCGTCACTCCCTGCAATTGCCGGTCCGAGATAAAGTCGAAGGTATACCCATGATGCTGCAGAAAGTCCGCACAAGTCATGAACCCGGTGCCGGTAAATTCGGGATCCATCCGGTCATAGTGTTTGAGCAAGACATTCCCCGGCTCGGACCAGCTGTCGTACAGCGGATAATACAACAGGATATCGTTGTCCGGCGCTCCCTTTTGCAGAAAGGACTGGCAACGGGCTACATACCGGTTCAACGTTGAGACATCGGGCCAGGCAGGATCATTGGGAGTAAAGTGCACCGAGGCATAGAAAAGCCATCCCGGCCATGGGTCGGCCATCGGCGTATAGGCAGTGCCGTGATAAAAGACATGGTTGACACCGCCGAGGAAATAATTATCGAGTGCGGTCTTTACATCTCCATAACTGCTGAGGAAATGTTCATTCAGCCACGTGACCGTCTCGGCCGAGGCGAGTGGTTTGCCTGTAACATGCGCGGCGGAAGTAGCGAATTTATAACGCAGGATCTCGCTGCCTTCCGTCTCCGGGATGTCGGCCGCCGCATAAAGATCGAGGATATTCGCGGGAGACCCATGCGCCTGGTCGCGGATGCGGGCGCCTTTCGCATGCGCCCAGTCATGCCAGGGTTGGGTGAACTGTTGCAGCAACAGATCGGAGATCGTCTCCCGGTAGTCGCAAATGACACGCGCGATATCCTCGCTGTTACCTTTTCCAAACAGCGCAGGAAGATGTTCACGAAGATCGTATCCCCGGAGATGCCGGAAATCGTCGAAAAAACCGGGGGTCCAGTTGCTCTGACCGCGCGAGTCGTCCACCTCATAACTGTCGTTGAAGAAACAGCGCAGCGGCGATAGATCGAGATGCCCGAATGCCGTGTCCCACCGGCTTAAATATTTCCTCAGCGCCACGGACGAGAAGTGATCGATGACATTACCTTCGGCGCCCGGGGCGGCGCGTTCTACCATTTTCCCATGCCAGCCGAGGAACAGTCCATATAGCGTCCAGTCGCTGCCAGCCGGGGCGGTCCAGTCGAGATGACCTTTAGCATCGACCCTGTTCGTCAGATCGAGCACGCGGCCATCCCCCGAATACGCCATGAGCGAGTATGGCGGCAGCGAATGCGGGAACCGCACCTGGAAGAGCGCGAGGGCCTGGCGGTCCTTATTTGCAAACACGGGTTCCACCAGCTGGGCGATGGTGGTCGGGCGCCCGTCCGTATGTACATAACCTTCCTGCTGATAGCGAATGGAATCAGGCAATCCTTCTCCTCCCTTCACCGCCCACAACTTGTGAAACATTTCCCGGCATGCATAGGTGGAGTCGATCAGCGGTCCTCCGCCGAACGGCCATCCTGTCCCGGTCGTCATATCCAGACCCAATCCCAATCGCCTGGCCTCCCCAAGTGTATACCCGAAGAGGTCCATCCATTTCGGTGAAAGATAGTCGACGAATTGGTTTTCGTAACCATGGACGCCATAGATAGGGGTAAGTTCGAGACCGCCGAGACCCGCCGCGGCATATTTTTCCATGTTCGCGGTCAGATCGGCCTTATCGACCGCGCTGCCCATCCACCACCAGCGGGTCCACGGCTTTGTTTGCGCGGTGATCGCCGGCCATTGCAACTGGGCAGACACCGACAGCTGGACGGTCAGGAGGACAAACAGCAACAGAGATCTCATCCGATATTATGACTTTTTACATTCGACGGCATACACTTCTTCCTTACCCTCGAAGTTAGCACGAAAGATCACCCATTTCCCATCCGGCGAAAAATGAACGTTTGGCTCCAGTTTGTAATACTGATCCTTCATATTTACCAGCCGCTCTGCGGCCAGGCTGTCGCCCTCGGGACGGAAAAGATAGATCCAGCGGCCGTCCTTCGCATGCGCGACCTGCCCCGCATCCCCGCCATCCCCGCAATATAATTTTTCATTGGGGGCGACATTGAAATGGATCGACCATTCGTCGCGGGTGATCGCATATTTCTTCTCGGCGCCGGTGGCGACATCCACCGCCCCGAGATAAAAGGTCTGCCCCTTCGGTATCTGCCAGTCGAAATAAATGGTTTTCCCGTCGGGACTGAAAAATTCATGACCCGCGATCTCCATGTCGACCGTCCGTTTGTGCATCAGGCGGACATCGCCGCTTTTCATGCGAATGGTCCAGATACGGTCCACCTTATGCCAGGGGCCCTCGTGACAGAACATCAGCAGGTCGGGATCGGTCGGGGAAAACTGGATATGACCCAGCCAGGTATTCTCGGTATGGATCACCCTCAGCTGACCCGTCCGAAGATCGATGGTGAACAGTTTGTTGGGCAGGTGTGCATCGAAGATACGATCGAAAAAATCGCGTTTCTCGGGATATTTCCTGGAAATCTCGCGCTGCTCTTCACTGGCCCATCCCCCCGCAAGCAGGGTCTCGTCGGCATTGAGCGTGGTGATATTACCCTTGAAGTCGGCAGGGAAAACGAACACGAGCTTCGTCTTACCCGACCCGATGCTGGTATTGAAAACACTGTCATGCGATTGGTAGTAAACGCTGCCCGAATGATGACCGACGATCTCGGAATTCCCGGTCGTTTTGCTCACCCTCGTCAGCGCCAGCGTCTTCAGATCGACGGTATAGAGCCACTTGCCGCTCTCATCGGTACTGTAAAAGATCATCTTCCCGTCGAGGAAAGGGTTGTTATGGAAATAAAAACTGAGATTATTGCCATCCTTCCGGGACAAACGCACCACTTTGTGATGAGTGTCCTGGTCGATCCATTCATCGGGCATAGCTTTTTTCGGGCCGGTTTCCTCCAGCGGCTGCGCTACAGCCGCCACACCGCGGCAAAAAAAGACCGCGGCGAAAATAATTAAAGTCCTCATTGATATCCGGGATTTTGAGTGTACAGTCCATTCACCGCCAGGATCTCCGCTTCAGGCACCGGATAAATCACAAAGGCAGGTATTACCTGCTGGTCCTTCGTTATCCCGTCCGAAGCGATCCACGCATTCATCGTCGTCACGGCCATTCCCTCACGGACCAGATCGTTCCAGCGGAGCCCTTCACCCAGGAACTCGCGCCTCCTCTCCTCCATCAGCTGCGAGAGCGTAACATTGGTCATTGGTGCGACACCGGCGCGCGTCCTCACTAAATTGACGATGCTGTCCACCGTTGCCTGTGACCCGAGGCTGGGTTTGTTCAATATCGCCTCCGCCTTCATCATCAACACATCGGTATACCGCATTACGATAAAATTGATGGGCCAGTCATTATAACCTGTACCGCGCTTGGAGATATTGATGTATTTCTTTTCGAACGGATCGCTCGTATCCGTCACGATCGGGTTGGTAGTATTGGTGTTATATTTCCATTGGATGTTGAAGGTGTCGCGCACATCCGTGGCGCTGCCCATACTCGCGGCGTAGGAAGCACGCAGGTTCTTGCTCACATCGTATGTCGATGACCCATACCCGTTGCCATAGCTGCCGGAGATGCCCAAACCGCCCCAGTAACCGCTGTTCACCAGCATGCTGGGGAAATCGGCGCCGTTATTCGTGCTCATGTACTGTACGTCGAAAAGCACCTCCGGGTTATTTTCACCCGTATAGGAGAAAATGCCGGGATAGCTGGCGTTGAACTTGAATTGTCCGCTGTTGATTACGTTATTGAAATGCGTCAGCGCCTGATCCCATTCACCCGTGCCCATCGTCGGTCCGTCGACACCCTGGTAGACCGGCCCCGAACGCGTCAGATAGACAAGGCCCAGCAATCCCTCGGCGGCCCATTTCGTCGCCCGGCCGACATCCACTCCCGTATAGCTGTTCGGCAATCCGGTAATGGCCGTATCGAGGTCCCCGATGATCTGCTTGTATACATCCGCAACCGGGCTCCGCTTGACCTTCACCACGTCGGTAGCGCTCATAACATGTGTTACGATGGGCACCGCTCCGTAAAGCCTCACCAGCTGAAAGTAATAGAATGCCCGAAGAAAACGGCACTCCGCCCCGAACCGGGCCCGTAGATTCGGGTCGGTGACATTACTACCCTTGGTGACCAGATTGTCCAGAACACTGTTGGCATTGTATATGCCGTTGAAGTTATTATCCCAGCCGCTGGTGATAAAGCTGACCGTCGTCAGGTTAGGCAAAAAATCATTGATCGCCTGCCAGTCACGGTTGCCGTCGGATGTCGCTACGATATTATCGCTCCGCATTTCCCCCATCCACAACTCCTGGTCCGGATAATTACGGAGTTGATTGTAAACCCCATTGACCGCCTGTGTAAAATCGTTGGTGTTGCTGTAGAACAGCGAGGTGACGATGCTGGAAGGCGGCTGCTGGTTCAGCTGTTTGCTGCACCCGGCCATGGCCAGACCCATGATCAGAATACTGTATATGCTATATTTCACTGTGTTCATTTGATTAAACTTTTAATATTGAATCGAAGCCTTCGGCCGGCGGACCCGTGATCCGTCTAGAAGCCGACGTTTACGCCGAGGATGATGGATTTGCTCAGCGGCATAGCGCCATAGTCCCCAGGCAGCGGATAGGTACCATTCGTAAGATTGGTATTCTGCGACTCCGGATTGACGCCGCCCTTGTATTTATCCCAGCCGAACCAGTTCAGCGCAGTGGCGTACACCCGCATGGTGCTGATCACGTGCGTCTTTGCGATATTCCTGAAATTATAGCCCAGCGTGATATTCTGTATCCGCCAGAAATCGGTGGAGTACAGCCAGTCCGTCGTCGTGTAGGGAATAGAATAGGCGTACCCTATGTTCCCGCGAGGCGAATGCAGGCTCTGGTGATAATAGGAATAACGGTTACGCCATACACCGAGATTGGTAGCCTTGCCGTTACCGGGGTTGTCGATCGCCCTGGCCATATAGCTCAGGATCGCCCCGCCATGCTGGCCGTATAGCTGGACGTTCAGGTCCAGGCTCTTGTACCGGAAGGTATTGCTGAGTCCCCAGGTATATTTCGGCGTCGGCTGTCCGTCGATGACACGGTCGCTGGCATCGATGATCCCGTCACCGTTCACATCCAGGTATTTCTCATCGCCAACCGCCTGTTTTGGCATCTTGGTCACCTTAGGGTTGTTGATATCGTCCTGGCTCAGGATTCCTATATTTTTGATTACGTAATAGCTGTACATCGGCTTGCCTGACTGAAGCAGAAATGGCGGATAACCGGTGCCGAAAGCATTCGGGATATTGATCACGTCGCCCAGCCCGCCAAGACTCAACACCTTGTTCTGATTGAAGGCAATGTTTCCGTTCAGCGTCCAGGTGAGATCCCGTCCGCGGATGATCGTAGCTCCTAACCCGAACTCCAGGCCCTGGTTCTGTACGGACCCCACATTCTCCAGATTGGAGGTGGTGCCGCTGGCCGCGGGGACCGGCACAGTCAACAGCAGATTGGTATTCTTCTTACGATATGCATCCACGATGATATTGATCCGGCTGTGCCAGACGGTAGCATCGAAACCAACGTCATAAGTGTTGGAAGTCTCCCACTGCAGAAAGGGATTGGGCAGACCGTTCGGGCGCTGACCGGTAACGGCCGCTGCCGTATTTCCGCCAAAACTATAGTTGGCGCCCGTCAACGTCGGGATCGCCGAGTAGTCCCCGATATTGTTGTTTCCCGATTTCCCCCAACTTGCACGTAGCTTCAGATCGTTGATAAAATTCACATTCCGCATGAAGTTTTCCTGTGAGATACGCCAACCCACCGACACTGAAGGGAAAGTACCGTATTCATTGTCTTTACCAAACCGTGAGGAACCGTCCCGGCGGATCGAGGCGCTTACCAGGTATTTACCCTGATAGCTGTATTGAACCCGTGAATACAGCGAGAAAAGAGCATTGTTGGATTCCGTCGTATTCCCCGTCACCGTGACACCCGCCGTGCTGGGAATGGCATTGTTCAACGTATTCAGCAGGTCATTGGCAAACCCGCCCGCTGTCTTTATAGAAAAATTCTCCAGATGGACATAGCTGTAGCTGACACCCGCGACCGCGGAGATCGAGTGGTCCTCATGGAAGGTCCGGTTGAAATTCAGCGTATTCTCGTTCACAAAATTCTGTTTCGTGTACCCGGCGTAGGAACCCGAAGCATCCTTGCCAGGACTATTCAGCCGGTCGGTGATGTTCCCGGCCACGAAGTCGGAAATATATGACTTGGTGGATTGATTCATCTGGTCGTAGTTGAACGTGCTGCGAGCCGTCAGACCATCGAGTATCGTGAATTCGCCATACACAGTATAAAGGTTACGGGTGGTCTTGTTTGTGGCGATCACATTGTTCAGGTAGGCAACCGGGCTGACGCTCGACCCTGCCCAGCCATAGACATTATTCTTACCCGCGCCGCTGTTCATGCCCGCGCTGTCCTCCACCACCGGGATCATGTTGTAGAGATGCGCCAGTTGATTGTCCTTGCCTTCCGCGCTGGGAGCCTGAGTAATGGAATAGGTGGGTGCGATATTGAAACCGAGCTTTAACCGCTTTGCGACCGTCGCTTCTACATTGGCCCGCACGCTGTAGTTAGTATATCCCGTGTTCAACAGCGTGCCTTCCTGGTTCAGATAGTTGCCGCTCACAAAATATCGGATATTCTCGGATCCGCCGCTCACCGATACCTGATAGTTCTGGAATGGCGCTGCCCGGAAAGCCGAGTCCTGCCAGTTCACATATTCCAGCCCCGGATGACCCGGCTGAAACCAACGCGGGTCCGCCATATAAGTGGTATTATAAACATTCGGCCCCAAATTCAGTATCGCCTGACGCTGGGCAATGCTCTGATCCGCCGTACGGCCCGTACCCGAGTTCACCCATTTGTAATTGGTCAGATCGGTCATCAGAGCTATCCAGTCTTTTGCATCCAGCAGATCCATCTTACGAGCTACATTGCTCACCCCCGCGTTCGCATTCACCACAAGCCGAGGCTTACCGATCTGGCCGTGTTTTGTCGTGATCAACACTACCCCATTAGCGGCTCTCGATCCGTAGATGGCGCCTGCCGCCGCATCCTTCAACACCTGGATGCTTTCGATATCGTCGGGGTTGAGATTGTTGAGCGGGTTGCCGTTCGAAAAACCACCCGCGGTATTGACACTGTTGACATCGAGCGGAAATCCGTCGATCACATATAACGGCTCCGTACCCGCGCTGATGGAACCCGTCCCTCTCACCAATATGGTGAATCCCGACCCCGGCATGCCCGTCTGCTGTCTTACCTGTACACCGGGCATCTGGCCGATCATGGCCTGATCGATACGCGTAACGGGCCGCTCTTGAATGCTCTTGGTGTCCATCGTAGCGACCGCAGCGGTTACATTTTGACGTTTCTGCGTACCGTAGCCGATGACGACGACGTCTTCCATCGATTTGTCGCCTTTAGCCATGGATATGGGGCCGACGGCGGCGCCAGTCACTTTCACTTCCTTATCCTGGAAGCCGACATAAGAAATGACCAGCGTAGCCCCCCTGACAGTAACGATCGAGAAACTGCCATCTGCACCCGCGGTGACGGCATTCCTCGTGCCTTTGATCATGACGCTCGCACCGGCTACCGGCTGACTGGCATCATCCAGCACTTTACCCGTAACAGTGATCTTAGGCGCGCCCTGCCCCTGTGCCAAAACCGGGCCTGCTAAAAGCAGCACGGCCAGCAACCATGACAGCGGACGAAAGAACCATTCTTTTGGAGAGAAAAATTTCATGACGGCAAGTTGTTTTGATGGTGAAATAAAGCTGGAACGTCTTGCCAGTCCGATTGCAAAGAGATGGATAAATAGGAGTTAGGAATGACCCCGAAAAGCAGTCGCTCATAGCAAGTAATCGTTTGATCCAGCGATATAAAAGTAGAAAAACTGAGATCGGAAACTATCCTGCTGCATCCTGCTTTTCAGCCGAAATCTACGCAATCGTTGTCGGAAGTGTATGATTGACAGTTATTCTCGACGCGGCTCATCTCGTACCGCCCTCCGCGCTCGACGCGGTTCTTACAAAAACCCAAGCTCCAATTTGGCTTCCTCGGTCATCATGTCCTTGGTCCAGGGTGGATCGAAGGTCAGCTGAACATGACAATCGAGTACTTCGGGGAGAGCCTCGATCTTTTCCTGCACTTCCCTGACGATCTCACCAGCCACGGGACAGGCGGGTGCAGTCAGCGTCATAGTGATCTTGACGGCGCCATTATCGCCGACTTTTATCTCGTAAACAAGACCGAGATCGAAAATATTGACGGGGATCTCCGGATCGAATACCGTGCGAAGCTGCACTTCTATTTCATCCCGAAGCGTCGGTGCCGGAGAGGTGGTTTCGCTCATGACTGCAGATTTTTGCTCTGGAAAGCCAGGGCGTACATTTTAATTTGTTTCAACATCGAGAGCAGGCCGTTGGAGCGCGTCGGAGAAAGATGGCTACTCAACCCGATCTCATCCACAAAATAGACGTCGGCATCGGCGATTTCCTTTGGAGTATGACCCGAAAGGACTTTAATGACGAGGCTCACCAGTCCTTTCGTAATGACTGCATCGCTGTCGGCGGTAAATAGCAGCTTGCCTTCGCTGTAGTCGGCATGCAGCCAAACCCGAGACTGACAGCCCCGGATCAGGTTCTCGTCCACTTTGTATTTATCATCGATCATCGGCAGTTCCTTACCCAGCTGGATGATGTATTCGTATTTGTCCATCCAGTCGCCGAATAGTTCAAAATCGGCGATGATCTCGTCCTGTTGTTCTTTGATAGTCATGATAACAACTTTGCAGCGCTTGCCGCCGCCGTTCATCCAAGCAGTTTCGCGGCCTTCCGAATCCCGGCCGCCAGCCTGTCGATATCTTCCCGGTTATTATAAATGGCCAGTGAAGCCCGCACCGTCCCGGGAATGCAGTACCTATCCATCACGGGTTGCGCGCAGTGATGACCGGTCCGGACCGCAATTCCCTGCTTGTCCAGCACCTCACCCATGTCGAACGGATGAATATCCCCCACCAGGAAAGAGATGACCCCTGCGCGGCCATCCGCGGCAGCATTTCCGATCAGTCGCAGTCCTTCTATCTCGTGCAACGTGTCCAGCGCATAGCTCATCAGGCTTACCTCGGCAGCATGGATATTGCGCAATCCAAGGTTCTGCACATAATCGATGGCGGCCGCCAGACCGATGGCCCCTGCCATGTCGGGAGTACCCGCCTCGAATTTATAGGGAAGATCGTTATAGGTCGTTTTTTCGAAAGTGACGGTCTTGATCATCTCACCGCCCCCCTGATAGGGCGGAAGACGATGCAACCATTCTTCCTTTCCATAGAGGATGCCGATACCGGTCGGTCCGTAGAGCTTGTGGCTCGAAAACGCCAGAAACTCTACATCCAGCGACTGCACGTCGACTTCGAGATGCTGTACGGCCTGAGCGGCGTCCAGCAGGACGGGGATGCCCCGGCGATGAGCCGCCTCTATGATCTCCCGGACGGGATTGATCCCGCCCAGCGAGTTGGAAACATAATTGAAGGCGACGATCTTTACACCTTCCAGCAACCGGTCGAGCCCATCGATGACCAATACCCCGTTCTCGTCTACCGGGATCACGCGCAGGTGGGCATCCTTCTCCTCACAGGCCATCTGCCAGGGGACGATATTGGAATGATGCTCCACGGCCGACACCAAAACATTGTCGCCGGCCTGCAGTATCTTTTTCGCGAAACCGGACGCCACGAGATTGATACCTTCGGAGGTACCGCGCGTAAAAATGATCTCGTGGTTATGACGCGCATTGATAAAATCCGATATCTTCTGTCGTGCCCCCTCATACGCTTCAGTGGCTTGCTGGCTGAGATAGTGTACGCCGCGATGTACGTTGCTGTTTATCGTATGATAATAGTCGTCCATGGCCCGGAGCACCTGCTCGGGTTTTTGGGTGGTGGCGGCATTGTCGAGGTAGACCAGCGGATGTCCATAAACGGTCCTGAACAAAATGGGAAAGTCCTTGCGGATCACGTTTATGTCCAGTGCAGGGCTCTCCGGCTTCCGGGCCTCTCCCCCCGTCGACATTATGGTTGCAGGATCAGGCATGTTCGGCCGGTATATGACGTCTGATCAACTGGTTGATATAAGTTTCCACCGCGCCGATCTTCAACTTCTCGGTGACGTCGAAAGCAAAGGCGTTGATCAGAAGGGCCTTGGCCGTCGCTTCGCCGATCCCGCGCGAGCGGAGATAAAAAAGCGCTTCTTCGCTGAATTGACCCACGGTACTACCATGACTGCATTTTACGTCGTCCGCGTAGATCTCGAGCTCGGGTTTGCTGTCGATGGTCGCCCGTTTGCCGATGACGAGATTGTTGTTCTGCTGGAAGGCGTTGGTCTTCTGCGCATCCTTGTGCACGTAGACCTTACCGTTGAAGACGCCCGTGGACTGCTCGAGCAACACGCCCTTGTAGAGCTCATTGCTGAAACAAAAGGGCTTCTGGTGATCGACCAGCGTATGATTGTCCACCAGCTGGTTCCCGGCGGTGAGATAAAGGCCGTACAGATGGGTCTCGGTGTGATCTTCCTCCAGCCGTAGTTGAAGGTCGTTTCGCACGAGATCGGCACCGGGCAGCGTAAAGGTATAGTTGTTATAAAGACTTTGCTTTTTCTGACGGACGGTGGTATGCTGAACGAGCCTGGTCCCGGCTGTCGCGGTCTGAATGGCGACATGATCGATCCTTGCGTCGCTAGCCGCGACTATTTCCGTAAGACCGTTGATCCAGACCTTCGCCTCCCCCGTCGTGGTGCAGACGGTGGATTCAATGACGGATAAGCCGGCATTGGCGCCTACTACCCATAGATGGCGCGGTTGTACCAGCAGGTTGTGATCCGTAGTATACAGATGGAGGATATGCAGTGGCTTTGCGGCATCGGCGCCTTTATCGACGGTGATGAAGAGACCATCGGTGAAAAGTGCTGCGTTCAGATTGGCAAAATGCTGATTGCCCCATTTGCCGTTTTCGAAAAGCGCGGCGGTGCCCGGGTCCCTGAGGGCTTCATTCACCCGCCGGATGCTGATCCCGCCCGGCAGATTGCCTCCTCTCACCTGGCCGTCCCAAATGCCGTTGACCAGCACCAGTTGGTAACAGTCGAGATTAGGAATCGTAGCCTTCTCTACCAGCCCGGCAGGTATTTCGCGAACGGTCGGCACCAGCGCGTATTCATCCTTTAGGAATCGCGTGATATTGGTATACTTCCAATCCTCATGTTTGATAGAGGGAAAACCCAGGAGACGAAACCGCTCGAAAGCCGTCTGACGGGCCTTGTCCGCCCTGCCTGCCGCGGTTAATTTATCAAATTCATTGACGACCTCCGTATAAAGAGGATATGCTGTTTCGTGTTGAGTGCTCATTGGGTAATAGTTGCTTCTTGTTCACGGGATTCTTCCCTCAGCCAGTCATAGCCCTTTTCCTCGAGCTCGAGGGCCAGTTCCTTTGTTCCCGATTTGACGATACGCCCATTATAAAGGACATGGACGAAATCGGGGATGATGTATTCGAGCAACCGTTGATAGTGCGTGATGATGATGAAGGCATTGTCTTTGGACCGAAGCTTATTGACGCCTCCCGCCACGATACGCAGCGCATCGATGTCCAAACCGGAATCCGTCTCGTCTAAAATGGCCAGCGAAGGCTCCAGCATCGCCAGCTGAAAGATCTCGTTCCTTTTTTTCTCGCCGCCGGAAAACCCTTCATTCAGACTCCGGTTGACCAGCTGAGCATCGAATTCCACCAGTTTTTGCTTTTCGCGTGACATCCGCAGAAATTCTTTTGCATCCAGCGCGGGCTGGTTGCGATATGCCCTTATTTCGGCGAGTGCCGTCTTCAAAAAGTTGACGTTGGACACACCCGGAATCTCGATCGGATACTGGAAAGCCAAAAACAATCCTTCCCGGGCCCTTATCTCGGGATCCATATCCAGGAGGTCCTTACCCCGGAAGGTGACGTCGCCTTCGGTGACATGATAACCTTCTTTTCCCGCAAGTACGGACGCCAGTGAACTCTTACCGGAGCCGTTGGGACCCATGATCGCATGCACTTCACCCGGTCTTACCGTCAGATCGATGCCTTTGAGTATCTGCTTTTCCTCGACTTCGGCGTGTAAATTTTTAATGATCAGCATTTATTTTTGTTTTGGGCCGACGGACCCGAAGTCCGTCATTATTGTTTAACCTACGCTTCCTTTGAGAGCTCCCTCCCCTATCCTACGCTCCCTTCCAGTGTAATCGATAATAGCTTTTGAGCCTCGACGGCAAATTCCATCGGCAGCTGGTTCAGCACCTCACGCGCATATCCGTT
>DASYSV010000088.1:0-8772 GCA_036010185.1 Puia sp. | reverse complement strand
TTTCCTCTTTCGATGCCGATGGTTTTCAATGGATCGATCATGGCCTTATCCCGGTCGAGCCACGGCTCCGCCTGTATCATCGTATCGAGCAGACGGTAGAACCGGATATCGTAGGGTATGGTCGCATCGTAAACGTCCTTGCCGGCATCGATAAAAACGGTAGGCACCGGATGGGATGCCTGCGACAGTGGATAGACCCTGATCCTTCGCGCATAACGGATCGCGGCCGCCACATCGGCATCGCTGCCGCTCTTCAGGACGCTCCGCAGTAAGGCATATCCCTGATAGGTATCCGATGGCATGGGAATAAAGCCGGAAGGCAGTTTCCTCATATCATAACCCGGCGGCAATACCAGGTATTTGCCGCCATGCCCTTTGTCGACACCACCCGGGCCGACGTCTTCGATGGCTGCCTGCCAGTAATTCATTACGCTGCCATTGAGTGCCCCGCTATCGGCGGGCGGGATCTCGAGTACCATCGGTCCCGCCTCTTTCGTATTAACAAACGGCATTAGATATATCACATCCTGGTTGGGCGTCAGTGTCTGGTTTTCCCAGTCGAGCAATTTCGGCCACCAGACCACCTCGTTGAACGTGCCGTTCAATTTTTCCATCGCCGCATACATCAGCCGGAAATTGACGGCCGGTATCCCCCAGATCGCCGCGGCGACACCCCTGTCATAGATCATTTGTTCTTTGATATTTGCAGCATGGAAGGCTGCGTGCTGAGCCGGGCCCTCCTCCGTATTGCCGGGTTTTTCGCTGCAGGCTCCGAGCAGAAGCACAAGGGCCGATAATAATAAATTTTTCATACCGAAAAGACACCCGCCGACCAGCCGCTCCGCCAATTCTGGAGGAAAAATGCAGGCAAAAAACGCCTATATATCAGTCACTTAGCCGCTTGCAATTTCCAGCACTTTGCCTTATATTGGGCAATTAAATCAATCCTTTACTATGAGCCTATTTACGCGTATGTCGAATGGCTGGCAGCTAACGCTGGACAGCTTTGCCGTACTCAAAGAAAATCGTCAGTTGATCCTTTTCCCGATCCTGTCCGGTATTTCGATGATGCTGGTCATCTCGTCCTTTTTGGTGATCCTCCTGTCTTCTACAGGCTGGGACTGGGAGGCGCTGCGCGACCAGGACAACACCACCAATTACCTGTTCGTTTTCGGCTATTACCTGGTCAACTATTTCATCATCGTCTTTTTCAATACAGCGCTGGTTCACTGCACCCATTTATATTTCAACGGTGAAAAACCTACCGTTGGACAAGGGCTTCGGTTCGCGTTCAGCAGGGTGGGATCGATCCTGGCATGGGCAGTTTTTGCGGCGACTGTGGGCACTATCCTGCGCGCGATACAGGACAAGGTCGGCGCCCTCGGTAAATTCATTACGGGCCTGATCGGAATCGTTTGGTCCGTAGCAACCTTTTTCGTGGTGCCCGTTCTCGCTTACGAACACCTCGGACCGCTGGCCGCTTTCAAACGCTCGGCTTCGCTGATGAAACAAAAATGGGGAGAAAGTCTCACAGCCAGCTTTAGTTTCGGCATCCTCCAATTCCTGGCCATCCTGGCATTGGTGATCCCGTCGTTCGCTTTGGGTGCATTCGTTCATCCTCTGGCGGGCATCGCATTGTTCATGCTGGGCGTCTTCGCGCTCATCGTGCTTTTCAGCGCTGTAAAGATGATCTTCATCAGTGCCGTTTATCATAATATCAACGGTGACCCCGTGAGACATTTCAACCAACAGTTTGCAGATAATCTTTTCGTCGGAAAATAGATTGAGACGCGGCCGCCCTTCGGGCGGCCGCGGTGTTTATCGGCTGATCAGTGTTACAAAACTTCGCGCGGCAAGCGTGAAACGAGCCTGTCCATTTAACACGTGGACAGGCTCTCCTTCTTTTACCGAAACCATCTGGTTCGTCGTATAGATCTCCAGAGTCTTCACGTCCGCCGGCAGTCCTGTCAGGACGACATCACGTGTCGCTCCGTCATTGACGAGATGCAGGGTATAAAGCCGTCGTTTATTATCGCCCAGTGCGGCTACGGTAATATTGGGCCGGTCGCAGCTCACGCGCATCGCAAATAGTCCCGGAGGCGTCATAGACAGCTGTTTCAGATTGTAAAACCGCTGGCTAGGATGAAGCTCGTCCATATCGCCGAAGATCCCGCCACCTGCCAGCAGCGAATAATCCGAGGTCAGCTGCCATTGCAGGATACTTTCCGGTTGACAGAGAGCCAGCAGACGAGTATACAACCCTATTTCCTTCAGGGCATAGCTCGGTTCTTTAAAGATGTCGGGATAATGCCATGCGGCCGCGTCGATGCTGCCTTCGGCTACTAACAGGGGAAGGCGAAGCCTTGTCGCGGCATCCGCCCAGTGCTCCAGGGTAGCGGTACCCCAACCGCGCCACGAATGAAAAGATACCGCCCCCATCCAACGCCGGGCCGCGGTGTCCTGCATGGCCACACCGATGAACGGCCAGGTTGTCGCATCGGAATTATCCCCCAACAATACGCGTGTCCGCACACCCCGTGAAGCAAGATACGCCCCCAGCCCTTTGATCAGCGCGTCATGTTCCTGCGCTGTCTGACGGACATTGATCCCCAGATCGGACTCATTGAAGGAAAAATATTTCGGCTCGACGCTGTCGTGCTCTTTCAGGAAGGCGATATAGTCGGCGATGGATCTATAGATGGCTATGTCGTTCTCATGGTTCAGCGGATTGCCCCAGATATGACCGGGACCGGGCTGCCGCATGCTCACGGGTCCGACGACCGCCCAGTCCGGGGGGAACCAGGCAGAAAGGACAAAGGGGATCTTTTTGGCGCCGAGCGTATGCGCCATTTCCATCGCCCGTTGTACTGCCGGATTGAGATGACCGGCCCTTGCCGAGTCCAGTGGATCGCTGTCCTTAACGGGCTGCCACCAGCGCCACGGAAGCTCTACCCTCCCCCAGGCCACGCGTATATTTTTCAGACAATAGTCGATCACCATCGGGTCCAGCCGGGTATTCTGGATGCGGAAATTGCCTCCGACGCCGTCGAAAGGCCGCCCCTCCGTTGTGGCATTCAGATGAACGTTCGCGCGGCGTCGGTCGATGGGGCCGCTTGTGGTGATGGTGAAGACCATGAGCTTCCCGTCGATGGAAGTGACCGACCCCGTCCTCATCGGTACATTGATGCGGATATGTTTGTCACTGGCGATCTCCTGCTCCAGCCAAACGCTGTCCGTGGGGGGCGGCACCCACCGGAAATCCACTTTCCGATGCGTAACAGTGTCCATCCATTCGTTGATCCCATGTTCGGCGAAACCCTTCGGCAGATCGATGGTAAAATAGATCTTCCTCAATCTCATATCTGCATGTGCCCTGTAGTCGACACTGATAAAAGCCGTACCCATGCCCCCGTCCGCCATCATCTCTGTAAAATAAATGCTGTCGAGATTCGTGCGCACGACCCACCCCTTGTCTGTCCGCGAATAATGTGGGTCCTGCCGCTCTTTGGCAGTGACGAGCTCGTGCCCGTCGCCATCGATCACGCGCAAACAGGTGGCCAGCCCGAAAAGCTGACCATCGGTCCGGATACCAGCGAGGTTGCCCCAGGGTTCCAGCTCTGGCTGGGCCGAGAGGCGTTGGTTGGTTAGGACCGCGAGGCAAAACAAGGCGGCGAGACGGGCATATTTTTTCATAGGATAAAAATACAATCATTAACAACCCGATTAGAAGTCTTTAACCGGTTTTTAAGGACACTCCGGCCGGTTTTGTCCTAACTTCCCATTATAACCTTCAACACCATGCGCCCTATCTGCCTGCTGCCGCTGGTTCCCCTATTATTCACAGCCTCCTGCAAACCCATATTAGAGACGGAAGCCGGTCCTGCTTTTCATGCCCCGCTGCCCACCAGTTCGGAATGCGTGGTCCTCGGCGTCAGCGATACCATCGCCATTGAAGGCGATACTGTAGGCGCGCTCAATTATTCCCAAACGGCGACATCCATTCCGTGGGACCCTAACCAGATCGCCCGGTATTTCCAGGGCGAGGCGCTCCACAATGGTGGCAATCTCGTCAAGATCACGAAATACGATTGGGCCGAAGGCGAACTCGACCAGATGACGGTCCACGCTGCAGTCTACCGCGTCCCCGATGTCCGGCATTATGAAAAGCAGATCGAATGGACACCGGGCCGAAGGCTAAAATTGTCCGATTTCAAAGGCCCGCCCGACTGGGACCCAACAGGCAGACCACTCCTGCATAGCTATAGCGGTTGCGATTTTTATCTTTTTTCGCGATCCAAATTCTATTGCTATTACGGATGGATCGACCCGGCCTCTCCCGATTCGCTTCGCCTGCTGCTGCACGAACAGGGGAATTTCGATCTTTGCGAGGTCTACCGGCGACAGCTGGACGAATATGTACTGCGTTACGAGAACCGCGGCGCCAGCCAAAATAAGACGACGGAACATATCTTCCGGGAAGTGTATTCGGCATTCCTCGCCAAACAGGCACAATACGAGACGGACACCGATCATGGACACGATCCCGTCGCACAGGCCGAATGGACAAAAAGGATCGCCGCGGAGCTGGCGAATCCACAACACACGCATGATCCGCTGTTCGCAGCCGATCCCGACCTGGTACAGCAACAAAATGGCAATCTTGTCTATGCGCTCAAGCCGCTGCCCGGCAAGGCCCTCGTGTACATCATCAGGCCGAAGACCATTAGCACGCCGCTGCCTTCGAGGATGCTCTATGACCCTCTCCCGCTGTTGTTGTGCGCTCCTTATGCGTATTTCATCAATGCCAATTCATATACGGTAGGATTTAAGGATTCGGCCACCAACCCGATACACGGGCGGACCTATACTTATACGTATCTCGACCCGGACAAATATACTTTCAGCGCCGTCATGAACCGGCAAAACGAATATGAGGGAGTCTTTCGGGGACATCGGTATAAAAAAGGTCCGGGAGTGGAGCTTTCTGTTTCGGCCGGTAAGGTCTATTATCTGAAGCTGACCACAGGGGAGACATGGTTCAGATTTGACAAACCCCGGCTCGAATTACTCAGCGAAAAAGAGGGAAGAGCCCTCGTCCGGAAATGCAGCCTGGTGTCCACCGGTGACGATGTTGATCTGCCCGGTCTGGCCAATCCGCTGGAGTGATCGCGCGCCTCCTGGAGTGATCGGGCGCCTCCCGGCCCGTGCATTTCACCCAGCCGGACACTAATTATTGCGCCAGCCTTGAACACTGACCCGCGTGCATCCGGGAAACTTTGCCTCCTTTTGAAAATATTCCGGCAGATCCGCGCCCCAGCTGACCCGGAAATTCCGGATATCCAATCCATCTACCCCGGTGGCAAAAACAGCGGGAATGACATGTCGGAATATCGCCAGCGAAAGATCGTTCGCAGGCCGCAGATCGATATTTCCTCCATAACTGTCCGACAGGGGGCCGCGTTCGATACGGAGATCGATATCTTCGAGCGTGATGTCCTTCAGGATACTCCCGGGCGACCCATACAGCACGATGCCCGTCTGCGCCGTAGCTACGATATGCGAGAACCGCACATTCCGGATCTTCCCTACCGTCTTGCTGCCCAATCCGGGCACCGCGGAGATATGGATCGGCTCGCCATGTCCCCACCATTCACCGGTGTGCAGCCTCGTCTGAATGATCATGTTGGAAAAGACCATATCGCTCATGTCCCCGTCCATCCGCTGAAAGATACCGATACCCCGGTTTGAATCATAGATGCGGATATTGTCGAACAGCAGTCCTCCGGAGTTGCGGTGATTGAAGACATTATATCCTATTCGGATACCACTCGACCGGGAATGAAGGATACAATTGGTGACCGCTATATTACTGCTGCTGATCAATGCTATCGCATCATCCCCCGAATTGATCACGCAATCCGAGAGGACGGCGCTTTTGGAGTCATAGAGATCTATACCGTCGCTATTCGGGATCGACATGTCGTTATCGATGCTGATCCCGCGTACTTTAACGTCTTCACAAGACTGAAAAGCGATCGTCCAGTTGGGCGATTCATGCAATCCGATATCCTCTACCCGGATATGCTTACAACCGTCGAAGATGAGCATGACACCCGGCCGACTCTCGTAGTCGCCTTTCCAGAGTACCGGGCCGTCCGCACTTCCGAATTTCGGATCGCCATAGCCGCTACCCTGCCGCGTATATTTCGGGGCGAAATCGGTGCCGCGCTGCAGACTGTCCGGATAGACGAAAAGATCACCGCGGCCATCGATCACCCCATGTCCGGTGATGGAAATATTTTCCGCGTCATGCGCGAACAGGAGGCCGGTACGCGAGCCCGCACCCGGACCGCTGAACCCGAAATCTTTCTGACGTAGATAGTCTTTGTTGTCCGGACTGCCGATGAGCGTCGCCCCCGCCTCGATACAGAGTTCCATATTGCTGTACAACCTGACCGATCCCGTGACGAACCTACCGGCCGGAACGATGATCCTGCCACCTCCGTGTGCGGAACAACTGTCTACGGCGCGTTGTATCGCCGCTGTGTTCAACGTGGCGCCGTCTCCGACGGCGCCATACCCGGCAATATTGTAAATCGGCTGTGCGGGCACCGGTGAAGAAAGCACGAGTACGAGGAATATTGTCCAAACGGGCTTCATGCGGGTAAAGTTATGGTTTTAAAATTTTAATTTTGGAGAACCTCGATTCTATGGCAACACCCCGCCGCATGCTGAAATGGTCGAATTATGTTCCCTTCCTCTCCTGGATCGTATATGGCCTGCATTACTGGATCCATTCCGGTATCTGGCTGATACCGATGGTGGCAGGTCTGATAGGAAGCGTTCTCGCGGCCGTCCATCATGCGGAGGTCATCGCTCACCGCGTCGGTCAGCCCTTCGGTGTCCTGGTACTCGCCATCGCCGTCACCGTCATCGAGGTGGCATTGATCGTGTCTTTGATGTTTGCCGGGGGAGATGAAGGACTGGCCCGGGATACGGTGTTTGCGGCCGTGATGATCATCCTCAACGGCATGATGGGTCTGTGTCTGCTGATCGGCGGTCTTAAATACCGGGTGCAGAAATTCGAGCTGGAAGGGGTTCGTTCGACGCTGACCGTTCTGGTCTCCATCTCCGTTCTCACGCTGATCCTTCCGAATTACACTTCTTCAGCCAGCGGCCCGGAATACAGCAACACTCAATTGCTGTTCGTAGGTATCGTCACACTTGTGCTTTATGCCACCTTCGTTATCGTACAGAATATCAGGAACCGCGATTTCTTTCTTTCGGAGTCGGAAAAAAAGGAAGAAGAAGCCGCGGCGGAGCATCCGCCTACCCGGCGCGAAACGACTGTCAGCTTTCTCCTCTTACTGGTTTGTCTCCTGGCCGTGGTGATCATCGCAAAAGCGCTCTCGCCCGATCTGGAGAGGCTCGTCGACAGGATGAACGCCCCCCATTCGCTGGTAGGCGTCATTATCGCCATGATCGTACTGCTGCCGGAGTCGGTGGCGGCGGTTCGCGCCGCGCGACACGATCATCTCCAGAAGGCGCTCAATCTGTCGCTGGGTTCCGCAGTGGCCAGCATCGGTCTGACCATCCCAACCGTATCAGCGGTATCGATCATCACCGGGATGCCCATAGCGCTGGGCATCGATATAAAGTCCACCCTGCTGTTCTTTCTGACGCTGCTGGTGGTCGCTATTTCGCTGAGTACGGGCAGGACGACCATCTTACAGGGTATTGTGCTGCTGGTGCTGTTCGCGGTCTACCTGTTCATGATCATCTTCCCCTGAAAGACCCTATCTTTGTGCACTTCAAACTACCCCTTTTTATGCGATCGGTCCGTCACTTCCCCATCCTGTTGCCTTGTGTAGCGCTTTCCTTTATCGGTTGCGTCCCTTCCGGGAAATTCCACGACATGGAAAAGCAGGCCCATCTTTCTGACTCCCTGTACACCCAGTCGATGCGCACGTTGAAGGGTTGCCAGGACGACAACATTCGCCTGGGCAAAGAGAAATCGACACTTCAGGAACATAACAAAGAGATGAGCCAGCAAGTCACTGCTGCCAATGAGGTCAACGGGCAACTCAGAAAACAAATGGAGCAGCTATCCGCCGTCAGCAGCGCCCAGGCGGAAAGCATCAAAAGGTCGCTCGACAATATGGGCGCCAATGACAGCTATATGATCGCGCTGCATTCCGCGATAACGTATCGTGATTCGGTGAATCTCGCCCTGTTGTTCATTCTGAAACAAACCATCGGCGGTTACGGGGAGCAGAATGTCAGCATCAAGCTGGAAAAAGGGGCGGTCCACGTCGATCTCTCCGACAGCCTGCTTTTCGGTAGCGACAGCGCCGGCTATACGGTAAGTGAAAAGGCAACCCAGGTCCTGGGTCATCTGGCACGGGCGCTCACCAACGCACCCGATGTCGAATTTACGGTCGAAGGCCAGGTGGATAGCCTGAATGCGCCTGCCGACAGCGTCCACGACAACTGGGATCTCGCGCTCCGGCGGGCCTCGGCCGTCGTTCGTATCCTGCAAAACGATCAGGTCTCCCCGACGCGGATGACGGCCGCCGGCACGACATCGCTACCTGTCGAACATCGCACCCGCATCCTTTTCACTCCGAAAACGGAGCTGCTGTCACAACTTCTCGAACACGGTCCGGGCGGGCAAAGCGCCGCGCCGCCGCCACCGGCTCCGGCCGGCCAAAGTGCAGCGCCACCTGCCGCACCCGCTGCCAACAGCTACTAGTCTATTTCCCGGGTTTCGGT
>DASYSV010000080.1:0-7261 GCA_036010185.1 Puia sp. | reverse complement strand
AAAGCCGCCGCCATGATGAACTGGAGCGTGATCAGACCGCTCCGCAGGAAACTGTTGCGGCGCATGGAGACCTTCCCTTTCAATACATCCACGACATGAAACCGGGATACCATCCAGCCCGGGTACCCCCCGGCCAAAAAGGAGATCAGGACAGTCGCACCCGCGATGATCCCGAGCACCGCAGGGTCCAGCAGCGAGGACAGCCGCAGCTTTTCGGTAAAAAGGTCGTTGAAGGGATGGAGCAGGGATCCCGATGCGATCATAGATAAAACCAGGGCGATGACAAACAGGATCAGGCTCTCCAGCCACAGCTGCAAATAGATATCGCGCCGGCCGGCGCCGATGGTCTTTCGGACACCCACCTCTCTGGCACGTGTAAAAGACCGTGCTACATTGAGATTGACGAAATTGAAACAGGCGATCACCATCACGATGAGGGCGATGAGCATCATCGTATAGAGATAGGACTTGTCGATGGACGAACGTCCTCCGAGCACGCCATCGAAATGCACGTCGGGCAGCCGCACGAGCCGGATAGAAAGATAATCGCCGTTCCGGTCACGGAGATAACCTTCGCTCTTCAGAAAGTCGCTGTCGGAAAGATTATGCCGGTGGACCATCTCCCGCAGACCGGCTTCAGCCACTTGTTGGGTCGCTCCGGGAGCCAGCTCTACATAGACGCGATGATGACTGTCGCCCCAGTCGTCTTTCTGGGTCGGATAATCCTTGTGTATCTCGATACGGGCCAATATGCCGAATTGCAACGACGAGTTGGCCGGAACATCGCGTAAGACGGCGGCAACCGTAAGCGCTTTCCATTGCCCGCTGATCTTCACCTGTACATGTCGGCCCACGGCCTCATCCTTACCGAATAGTGCCGTAGCGACCGTTTGATTGATGACCACTTTGTCCGTATTTGCCAGCGGAGAGATCCCATTGCCGGCCACGACGGGAAAAGAGAACATGGCGAAAAAATCGCTGTCCACCAGTACCAGCCGCTGATAAACCTCCTTACCCCTGTAGCGTATGGCGCCGCCTGCAGACATGAACGAGGTGCTGCGTACGATGGAGGGTATCTCCGCTTTCATCGTCCGGGCCGCCGGGTAGGGAAAGCCTTCCCTGCGTCGTTCTCCGTCGGGGCTCTCGTTTCGTTCGTAGGCTTCATATAACCTGTCCTTCTTCGTATGCCAGCGGTCATAGGAGAATTCATAACGTACCATCAGGAACAGCAGGGTGCAACAGGTGAACGCCACCGTGAGTCCGATCACTAAGATGGACGCATTCAGCTTATGTTTGACCAGGTTGCGCCAGGCCGTCAGGAGATAGTTTTTGATCATATGGCTTGTCTTACTCGGATCGCAAAATTTTTACCGGGTTGACGCCAGCCGCGCGGATGGCCTGGAGGCTGATGGTGACAAGTGTAATGACAAGTGAAAGGAGCCAGGCAAGAACAAAGACCCACCACCCCAGCCCGACCCGATAGGCAAAGCCCTGTAACCAGGAATGCATGGCGAGCCAGGCCAGCGGGAAGGCGACGAATGCCGATACCGTCACCAGGCGGATGAAACCCACCGACAACAGACCGATGATCGATCCCGGACGCGCCCCGAGCACCTTCCGGATGCTGATCTCCCTGATCCTTTGCTGTGTCGAATAGGCGGCAAGCCCTAAAAGTCCGATACAGGCTATAAATATGGCCAACAGGGAAAATACGGTGAACAGCCGTTGCAACGTTTGCTCGGCCTTGTATTGCGCCGCCAGTTGTTGGTCGAGAAAGGTATAGCGGAAAGGCCGTTGCGGAACAAAACGTTTCCATTGCTGTCCGATCGACGCTATCGCGGAGCTGAACTCACTGCCCTTTAGCCTGACGGCCGTTATCGCCGTCGCGTCCCCGAACTTCACCGCATCGGTCATGACCAGCGGGGCTATCGCCTGATGCAGCGTCTGGAAATGAAAATCATTCACCACGCCTACCACCGTATAGGTATAGAAAGAATCGGGCCGTGGATTGAGGAATCCCGATGTGGTCGTCAGCCGGGTGCCGATGACGGGTTCTTTTAAGCCCAGTGCGCTCACGGCCTTTTCATTCAGCACTACCGAAAGCGAGTCGGTCGCGTAGCTCTTAGAAAAAAACCTCCCTTCTTTTAACGTCAATCCCAGGGTATTGGCGAATTGGTCGTCGACGACGATCCCTCTGCCAGTCATCGATTCTGTGGAACCCACCTGTTGCCAGGCAATGCCGAAAAAATTCGCATCACCCGGCATGCTCGATGACCCTCCGATCTCTTCCACTCCCGGAATGCTTCTCAACGCATTCCGGAAAGCCCCGGTATTCTTATCCAGGAGATCGGACCGTTGGATCTCTACGATCGCGTCCCTGGTAAAACCCAGCTTATCCCCCAGCATGAAACGCATCTGTTGGTGAACGACGACGGTGCAGATGATGAGGATGATGGATATGGCGAATTGAAAAACGACGAGGGCATTGCGCAGGACGATCCCATACCGTGCGGATTGAAATCTGCCTTTCAGCACCGTTATCGGCCGGAAGGACGAGAGCACGAAGGCGGGATAGATGCCCGCGAGCACTCCTACCGCTATTCCGAAAGCAAGGATACCCGATATGTTCACGGGAGTAAGGAAGGCGAGGATCGACAGCTGCTGACCGGCCAGGCGGTTGAACCAGGGCAGCGCCAGCGTGAGGATCCCCGCCGCGAGTGCAACGCTGAGGATGCTGACCACCGTCGACTCCAGCAGGAATTGCCCGATGAGCGACCGTCGTTCGGAACCGAAGGTCTTGCGGATGCCTACTTCCCTGGCCCGCTCGATCGACCGGGCCGTAGAGAGATTGATGAAGTTGACGCAGGCGATGCCGAGGATAAATATGGCGATGATACCGAAGATTGTAATGGCCCGTTTGCTGCCGTTGGGGCGCATCTCCGCTTCCAGATCGGAAATGAGGTGGATCTGTCCCAGCGGTTGCATATAATAGTGATATCCGTTACCGGATGCCTCGAACTGGGCGAAGCTCATTCCGAAACTCCGGCCTATTTCACCGGCCACGTATTTTTGGACGATCTGCGGGAATTTGGCTTCCAGCGCCGCGGGATCGGTATTCGGACGCAGCAACAGGTAAGTGTAGGTGGAAAATCCGGTAAAATTCGGGACTTTGGTAAAAGGGAAACTGGCGGCCGACAAAAGGATGTTGAAGCTGATGTGAGAATTATCCGGCCAGTCCGCGCAGACACCGGAGACCTGGTAGTGTTGTTTGTTCTCCGATTCGAAGGTTTTGCCCAACGCGGCTCCGGCCGATCCGAATAGTTTCGTCGCGGTGGTCTCGTTCAGGATCGCCATATTCGGTTGCTGCAGGGCGGTAGCCGTATCGCCTGCCAGCAGATGCATCGGGAACACCCGGAAAAAGAGAGAGTCCGCCAGCAGCACCCGCGTCTCTTCAAAATTGCGATCCCCGATCCTGACCAGGAAATTGGCGTTGCCGGTGATATCCTGGACACCGGTGGAAGCCTGCACCTCCGGAAACTCTTTTTGAATAGCGCCGCCTATCGATTGGGGTATGATCGCATAGGAAGTGCTCCGGCCGGGATATTTCCTTTCGAGCACGACCCTGTAGATCCGGTCTCCCGCCGGCTCGAAATTGTCGTAACCCGTCTCGCGACGGATGAACAGCAGGATCAACAGGCAAACGGCCATACCCGTGGCCAGCCCGAGGATGTTGATCAGGGTGAAGCCTTTCCGTTTCAGGAGGCTTCTTATGGCGATTTTCCAGTAATTCCTGAACATATGCAGTGTTTATAGGTGTGCTTTTAACGACCGGTATGCCGTTCGTCATTCTCCGCCCCGAGTCGCCGTTCGCCATTCTCCTTCCCGGGTCCGGTCTGCCGGTACCGGGTAACCGTTTTTCGCGAAGGTATGCGATCCATTCGCCGTCCTTTTCGGGCAGCTTGTAGGACTTCACCCTGGGGAAAATGGTGAGGCGACCGGTCCCCAATTCGATCCATGCCAGGCTGCCTTTGGGTGACTGGTCCGGCGTCTTTTTCCGTATACGGGCCTCGCGAATATTACGGTACATAGGTTTGATATGAAAGACGACGAACCGGTTGTCATCCGTAAATGCGGCCCCGGCGCCGCGCGGTATTTCTTTTGCATAAGCGCCATCGGTCGCCCGTATGACAAGACTGGCGTCCCCTTCCCCAGGAGTGATCGTATAGACCAACCATTTACCGTCGGGGGAGAGTAGCTTCTCTCCAATACTCTGCCATCCATCGTACACGGACGGGTCCAGCGGCTTTTTCTGGCTGAAGGCGATGAAGGTCGCGAGCAGAAGACAGCAGAGGAAGGTTGTTCTCATGAAGCGATATTTGGAGCATAACGAATATAAAATAAACCGGGGACACCTGATGAACAATTTCGCTGTACAAACTGTTGTTTTCTACCCCGCCGTCCTTTGATCTCTTCCGTCCCGCCTCTTTCCGCTTAAAATATTCAATTATATGAGTACTAATGTAAGTTTCCGTAAAGAATTTACCCTTGGCGACGATCTGACCGTCCGCCGGATGGGGTTCGGTGCCATGCGCATCACAGGTCAGGGCATCTGGGGTCCGCCGAAGGACCATGACGAGGCCATCCGCGTACTCCGCCGGGCCGTCGAGCTGGGCGTAAACTTCATCGATACGGCCGACAGCTATGGGCCCGATGTATCGGAAGAGCTGATCGCCGAAGCGCTCTACCCCTATCCCAAAGGATTGGTCATCGCCACCAAAGGCGGCTTTCTCCGAAGTGGTCCGAATCAATGGCATATCAACTCCAGTCCCGATCACCTGAAAGAGGCGCTGGAAGGCAGCCTGGCCCGGCTGCGGCTGGACCGCATCGACGTCTATCAGCTGCACCGTATCGATCCGACCGTGCCGTTCGAGGAGACCCTTTCCTTTCTGCAAGGTGTTCAGGAAGAAGGGTTGATCAAACATGTCGGTCTGTCCGAGGTCGGCGTGGAGGATATCAAAAAGGCTGAAGAATATGTGGAAGTTGTCTCCGTCCAGAATAAGTACAGTCAGGACTTCCGCAAGTGGGAGCCGGTGTTGGAATATTGCGAACAGACCGGCAAGGCCTTCATTCCCTGGAACCCGCTGAATGCGGGTAAACTGGAGAATATGACGAAGATCGAGTCTGTGGCGGGCCGGCTGGGGGTCACCCCACATCAGCTGGCGCTGGCCTGGCTCCTCTACCATTCCCCTAATAACCTGCTTATTCCCGGTACGTCCAGCGTCCGCCATCTGGAGGAGAATATGGATGCCGGGAAGATCGAATTAAACGAGGAGTTGCTGGAGGAATTATCCTGAATTAGCCGACAGGCCGCGCTGCCCGCGCGGCCTTATTTTTTTTCTTTTGCGGCCCCCGCCTCCTGGTCTCATCTCCCCCCGTTGCGTTTGAGGATCCGCGCCGAGTCATAATGTTCTTTCAGCACCGGCACCATCTTTGCGGCTAGCGCCTTGATATCCGGATCGTTGGCTTGCTGCGCGGCCTTCGTGAATTCGTCGATGTCTTCCTTATGATCGTCGACCATCAGGTCGATATAGGCCTTGTCGAAATCGTGCCCGGTCTTCTTTTTCAGATCGTCTGCCTCTTTTTGCTGTTGTTTGGAGAGGGTATCCGGCATGACAACCCTCTTGGCGATAGCCAGCGACCTCAGCTCCTTTTCCCCTTCGGTATGGTCCCGGACCATCATGAGCCCGAACCGTTTGACCGCCAGGCTCTGAGCATTGGTCTGCGCCAGCTCCCCCAGCGTCACCTCCAACTGGTTCCCGCTTTTGGCTTTTACCATGAATTGTGCATCCTGCTTGGTCGGCACCGAAGCCGAGTCGGCCAATGACGCCGTCTTGTTCGCCGAGTCGATGCGGTCAGCGTTGACCTTTTCGGCCGTCTTTACATTGTCCGGGGAATTCTGGCAGGCGGCGAGCAGGCCCGCGGTCAGCAGTGCGGTCGCCAGTGGCCCGGCGAGGGCGTTACGTATTATACTCATGTTCGTTTTTTGGAAGGGCGGTTCAAAAGGTGTGCCCGAGGCCAGCTTTTTTGGTTTGAAAAGCAGGAATAAATAGCTTAAATTTGTATGCTACTTTCTTATGCCTGATACTACATTACATATCCGCATTAAAAAAGAATATGCCGCCGCCTTGATCGAAGACCTCATCAAAGTCAATGCGGTAGAAGCTGTCGATGAAGACGAGGATATTGAACTGACGGCCCAGCAAAAAGAAGCGCTCGATAAAGAACTGGTTGCTATTGCCGCCAACCCCGCCTACTTACAAAGGTGGGACGATGTCAAACGCCGCTTTAAAAAGCTGTAATGCCTTACACGATTTTTGTCACTCCTGCTGCTATCGAGGATATCGCCGTGGCCGTGGAATAGTATAATGCCGTTGCGGTTGATCTTGGTTACCGGTTCGCTGGCCTGCTATCCGAGTATTTTGATCGTATTGCCGACCTGCCGACCGCCTCTTCCGTCCGCTATAAAACCGTCCGCTGCAAACCCATGAAACGCTTCCCATTTCTTATCACCTTCACCATCGATGAAGCCGGGCACTCTATCAACATCCTTCGCGTGTTCAATACTTATCTGGATCCGGGTAAATTATTGCATGAGTGAACGAAACATTTTGCAACCGGAATCAATAATAGAATCGGGTTTAGCAGTGGTCATCAGCATAAAGTATACGATCTTACCCCTTTTCAAAAAGAAAATGTCCGAAGGTGTGTTCACTCCACACGCCATAAAGACCTGTACTACCCCTTCTTTCTCATATTTTATGGAAAAATTCTTACAAGAGATAAAAAGATATTCCTGCCCTCCATCATAGGCACCGGCCGCCACTCAAACCCGGAAAATCCGTTAAAATCTACCATAGAATAGGTTTCGTCGTTCGATCGTTGCGAACTCTCAATATCACACCTTAATATCTGCTTCAAAGGTCGATCAGTTCCCATATGCATTTTAAATATGATCAAATGGTAAGTATCGTCTACATAAAGAAATGATACCGGATCCATCAGCTTGCTATTGACGTTTTGATGAGACCTTACACGATCAATATACTTAGGGCTTATCAGGGCGGAGTCTTCGCGAGTCATAACTTGGGTCAACGCAAGCTCTTGATCCTAGTAGAACATGCCGAACACCCTGCCCTTGGGAATCTTAAACAATACCAAGAAAACATAGTACAAAAAAAGCATGATTGTCACAAAAGGCACA
>DASYSV010000061.1:0-16800 GCA_036010185.1 Puia sp. | reverse complement strand
GACCTCACGGCCCTTCCAGTCGGCAGGAATAGTGAACCGATATTTATATAAGCCTTTTTCATGGCCACGGACCGAATCTTTATCCAGGCCATAGTTGTATTTGCCGAAACCCTGGAGCTCCCAGTTGGACGGAACCGGTATGGTTGTCCATTTTCCCGAATTCCTGCCTTCCGTGCAATAAAACTGCCAGTCGACGGTATGGTCGTTACCCGTCCCGGAAAGAAAAACACGTTGAGTCTCCTGCCCCTGGCCAAAGGCGGGCAGCAAGGCGAGCAGCGAGATAGATAGTAGCTTATTCATTTGTCGTGGCCCGGAATGGCATCGCGGGCAATCCTTCTTTATTGAATAAATTGGGTTGGGCAGCTTCGTTCCAGCCAAAACGGACAGCGATCGGCCGGTTACGGGCTTTCAGGATGATCTTGTCGTCACCGGCGATGGCCGCCGTTGCGGGAGTGAATTTACCGCTTTTATCTTCGGTCTCGAACCACCTCAGGGGTTTGCGGCTGACAAGGGGGCCACCTGTAAAATGCAGCTCTACCCTCCGACCCCTGACCGTCAGGTGGTCGAATACCGGTCCCGAACAAACCACCGCTTCATGATAGTCATTGGCCAGCGCAAGCAGCGCCAGCCGGCGACCTATCTTCCATTTATAGGCCGGGTGCAGGTCGAATGGGGTATCTACCAGGTCGGTCGTCATGACCATACCCGTATGTGGCAGGGACAATGCTTTTTCCTGCGCCTCCCAGAAAACAGGCTCGGTCCCCGTCGAACCCGTCGTCTTCGAATAATAATAAGGGGCTATCTGAACGAAATAAAAGGACAGGTCCGGGTTCGCCCACAGGGTGCGCCAGCTTTCGATCAGCGTCTTCATTTTTCCCGCGTATCGCAGCGTATCGGCGAGAAAACAATTGGATTCACCCTGGTACCACAGGAAGCCTTTCAAGGCATATGGCGCGAGCGGGGTCACCAGGGTTTTATAGAATTTACCGGAATCGGGTAGCCAGGGTTCGATAAGACTGCCGGGGATCGCGTTCGAGATCACGCCTACCGGCACGTTCAACCTCCTGAACACCTCCTGCGCAAAGAAATAACCCGCCGCTGAAAAGTCACGCAACGGTGCACCCTCGGCAGAATCCCAGCGACGGCGGATATGCCTGTCAGGTTTGCTGTAGTTGTTGCGCACGAGAAAAATGCGGATCAGCGGATTGCGCGCGCTATCGAGGGCATCGCCGCCCTTCTCGAACTTGCTGTTCTTACGCATACTATATTCCATATTGGACTGTCCGCTGCAGAGCCAGACCTCACCAACCAGCACATCCCGGAAACGGATCGATGCCCCATCTCCGGTCACCGTCATCTCCACCCCTTCGGTCGAAGCGGACAGTGGCCCCAAACTAACACGCCAATGCCCCTTGCCGTCTGCCACCACGCTCCTGGTCTGCGAGCCAAAATGCACCGTCACGGTCGATCCCGCATCCGCATCCCCCCACACAGGCACCGGAACATTCCGTTGCAGCACCATATTGTCGCCGAAGATAGATGGCAACGAAAGCCTGCCCGAAGCCGCATCCGAACCCTTCAGCCAAACGGCATACTTCCAAACCGCGGCATTGCTGTCGGGTTTGTGCGCGGCATCCCGATACCATTTCCCGATATTGGCAAACGGGTACACAGGAATCGATGTCTCACTCCCATCGGCCAATATCAACCGCACTTCATACCCCGGCCCCAGGATATCGGGTCCCGGAGCCCCGATCCGGCGCATGCCGTCCGGATCACTCAACACATACCGTATACTATCCATCGGGCGGAATACCGCCGTATCGCCCTTATACCAGATATCGTCCAACGCATATACTACCGGTCCGCGCAACAGCGCATAGGGGGCATCGTTATCCGGAGCGGTCTTATAGGGTTTGCGGTCCGCTGTCTTCTCATAATGCTCATGTCTCACCCAATGAAGCTGCATGGGCAGCTCCACACCGATCTTATCCCCCGAACGCCAGGTACGCTCCAGTTTCAGATAGCTGCCCGGGCGAACCCTCTGCACCGCAACACCGTTTACCGCCACCACCGCGCTGTCAGCCCAGCCGGGGATACGCACATAAACCGCAAACACGCCAGCCTTCGCCGGCCCCACACTTACCGTTACCTTTCCGCTCTCCGGGAAATCGGTCGTTTGTGTGATCCTGGTCCCGTCAATCACGGTCGAAGAGGCGATAAATTGATTGATATAGATGGACCGCCCTGCGCCTTTCGCGTAAATGAATCCCGGCAGCATAGCCAGCAGTCGTTCGCCGCTGCCCATACAACAGTCGGGCTCGCGATAATACCCGCGCGGCGTCACCCCATTGGGGGGCGTAAAATAATGATTGGCATCGCCGTCGATCGTCTGCTCGGCAAAGACATTGTTCCATAAGATCCGCCCCATCGCATCCGCATATTTCGGGTCGCCCGTGATGTCCAGCAGCGCCTGCGACAGCTGCATCCAGGACATCGTCGCGCAGGTCTCCATCATTTCCCCGGTGAGCGGTTTGATATAATCCCGTTCGTAGTGCTCGCCGACACTGACGCCCCCGGTAATGTACAGTTGTCTGGATGCAATATCCTTCCAGGCGCCCTCCACCTTCCGGAGATAGGAGGTGTCGCCGCTGACGGCGTACATACGCAGCAGTCCAAGGAAGTTCATTTGAAAAGTATGCGCATGCACATAAGGCTGTATCTTGTTGATGGGCATCGAGTCTGCCGCCACCTTGTCCAAATTGGAATAGCTGTCCCAGCCGCTCCATTTATCGATGCTGTTCACCACCCATTTGCACCAGTCGTAATAACGTCGGTCACCGGTCTCCTGGTACAGCCGCATCATCGGGTCGATGAACAGCGTGCCCTCCCAGCCATAGTGTATGCTATGCCCCGCGATCTCGGAATGCATGGTACCTTTGAGAACCTTGTCCTTGTTTTCCGGGGGCCGCAGCGGTGAAGGCCAGAATTCCGCCTTACCGGGTCCGATGTATCTGACGAAATAATCGCCCAGACGCCGGGCCGCCCGAAGGGCTGCGCGATCGTGCCACAGGTCGTTAGCCGTGAGCAAAGCATGTTCGAGGAAATACAGCTCATAGGCATCCATGCCTCCCAGCGGACGCTCCGGCGTGCGGACGGTCTGGCTGGTTATGCCGATATATCCGTCGGGCGCCTGACTGCGGATGATCCTGTCGAGCATGATATGTGCTTCGTTCGAGAGTGCTGTGTCATGTGTCCTGGTAGAAGCCCATATCGCCGCCTCCAGCCATTTCCCGGGCTGTTCGCCCTGACGCCAGTCCCACCCGGTGAAATCGCGCGTTTCCATGAGTCCCACATATTTCGCGATGTCGAAGGTTTTGATGTAGTTGCGCTGGTTCTTTTCAATGCGACTCCCTGCAAATCCTCCGATAGCCGTAACATCCTCCGGCTGCACGGGGCGTTCGACATTGCGTTGCGCGCCGGCCTTCAAAGAAGCGGCCAGCAACAGCGCCATTCCTATGAATACGCGCCCGCTCATTCACGGGTAGTTTTCAGATAACGAATGGAATAGCTGGCCATAGGCACGGGATCGCCGGCTTTGGGCCTGTCCGTATCCGCCTCCGCGGGAGAGTCGGCGGTAGGGAAATGCCGGGTCTCACCGGTCCGGAATACGATATGCCCGAAGCTTTCGACGGGTTGGAAGAACAGCTGCGTCAGTACATCTTTTCCGTCGATATTCACGGTATACATTCTTGTATCCGCGTCGACACTGATACGTATCGTATAGACGACTCCCGGCAGATAGCTCAGGATCTTTTTGATGCGCGCGCCCGCTTTGGCGATCAGCGTTCCGTCGGGCTCGAAGCTCAGCCTTATTGCCGGCAGATTGTGCTCATCCTGCATTTCGATCTGCAGCTGTCCATGGTCATTTTGACCTGCGGCAAGGCTAAACTCCACCTGCATCTTTTTGGCGACGGGAAAGACGCGCTCGGCCATTGCAAAATCATAGGGATCGGCGTCGCGCAGCTGCAGGGTATGATCGACCAGACCTACAGGCGCCCAACGCGGGCTGTACGTATTCCACTGTTTCAAATCCGCCTTCCCGAAATCATCGTTGACATCCGCAGCAACCGCAGCCGTCACAGGTACCGGGATGGTGCTCACCCAGATGTCCTCTTTATTCATGCTATACGTGATCCAGATATTGGGGTCCGGCGGGGTTCCATTGCCTTCGATGATCCCCCGTGTATACTGCGGTCCGTAATTCTTGTAATTACCTCCATACCGCGCCGTGCTGATCTCCCCGTTCACCAGCAGGAGATCGGTATAATCAAGCCCGTCTTTGCTCGTCGAGATCGCCAGCGGCCAGCGAAATTCGGAAGGATTGTAGACGGTAGCGTATTTCCCGTCGGAGGTGTGTTGTCCCCACATCTTGGCATTGCTGGTGACGACATGTGGCGCACGCACGACCCGCGACCATGTACGGCCCTCGTCTTTGCTGGTGCCGGTGAGTCCATTCTTCCACATGCCGACGACGTGTCCATCGGGGAGATGATAAAAACAAAACGCCTTATAGTCCTTATGCAAGGGTATAAGAGGGTCCTTCCGATCCGTCTCCTCCACCCATTGCATCATCATCAGCGGTGTCGCCATCAGCTCGTTGCAATCCCGGACAAAATCCTTGTCCTTGCTGGAGGTATAAAGGGGATACGAAGTATTTCCCGTAGTCCATGCGGGGTTGTAATGAATAAAATAGATGGGGCCGAAACTTCCGTCCGCATGCACCTCGCGAACTACGCGGCCGATACCTTTGCCGTCATTGGGATCGTCATGCGGGTCGAGACAGATGCCATAGAATCCAAGCACCAGCAGGCGATGATCTTTCGAAACATAGAAACCCATGCGTTGATGCATGACGGCATAAAGGTCCTTCGCTACGCCCGGATGCCCTTCTTTTGTCGTACCGTCGGGGATCTTGTAAGGCGGGAACACGACCACAGGTTTCGCCCATGTGTAACCGTTTTCGGACGTTGTGACAAGGGTCTGCCCCGGCGGAACGCTCTCCCCTACCCTATCGCTAAGGTACTCGAGATAAAATTTGTTATTCCAGTATGCCAGCATCGGGGCATGGTTGTACGTGTATCCTGAACCTTCCGCGGAGTCGGGATGTTCCCTGTTGGCGCGAAGCACCTGTATACTGTGAACACCTACCGCAGGAACCAGCATGCCATGGTGATAGTCGATGTTCGACAGCACCTTCCCGCTGTAGTGCATGAGCTCGCTGTCCTGCGCACTTACGGTCGCGGTCAGCGAAAGGAGAAAGATCGTATGTATTGCAAATTTCATGTTATCCGTGTATGGTCGCCACCCAGGCCTCCGCCATCAGACGGGCACCGGCCAGGCTTGGATGCACGCCATCGATCGTCCAATAAGACCCCGGAGCCGATCTTTGCGCCTTGTCATAGATCTCCTGGTAAGGGATAAAGACGGCGCCGAAGCTTTCGGCGATCTCCTTTGCCGCTGCCCGGTACTCATTAAAAGCGGGATACCATTTATCATCCACCGCCTTTACACCGATGACCGCATAGGGTTCTCCGATGATCAGACGCACGTCGGGTAAAGCCTGTTTGGTCCGGTCGAGCAATGTCTTATAATCGTCCCGGTAAGTTTTGATCGTGCCCTTATATCCATTGACCAGTGTATGCCAGAAATCGTTGACGCCGACAAGGATGCTGAGGACCGTCGGTTTCAGATCGAGACAGTCGGTCTGCCATCGATCGGCCAGCTGATAGACCTTGTTGCCGCTGACGCCCCTGTTATAGCATTTCAGATCTCTCCCGGGCCACCGGCATAACAATTCACCCGTGACGAAAAAAGGATAACCTGTACCGAGTGCGCCGCCGCTGTTGGGTTTGTCATCATCGCGTTTGCGATGCCAATCGGTAATGCTGTCGCCCTGGAAGAGAACGACGTCCCCGTCGTTGAGCCTGATCTTCTTTGCTTTTGAAGGTTCCGAAGGCGCATGTGGCGTCTTGGCCGAAGGCCCATCTTTAGCCATTGCGGCGGACACGATCTCCGGGATTGCGGTCGCCATCATCCCGCCCAGGGCGGCGGTTTTCAAAAAATTCCGACGACTATTTTTCTCGCTCATGTATCAATCGTTTAAGTGTTTTTTTATCGGTCATCACAATGGTTCCGTGCTTATGCCCCGCCGGCACCGACACCTCATCCGAGGCATCAGTAAAGGTCCTGAAATCGCTGGTCTTCACCGCTCCGTATTTATGCGCACGATAACCGTCGAAATAGATGTAATACTCCGCGCCCACTTTTGCGACCGTGGGTCCCTCGGTAAATTCAGGAGTAAATGCCTTCGAATCGTCGTGCCATGGGCCGGCGGGACTGTCGCTGAAGGCCACTTTTATATTCCGTTGCAGACGCGTATTGTCCTTGAATACGAGGACAAAATCTTTAGGTCCCCGTTGCAGGATCATCGCGTCGATGACGCTATACCCGGGATCGTAATAAAGCCGTGTAGGAGTAAAGGTCACGAAATCGCGGGTGGTCGTGCAGTATAGACGGTGATTGTTCTTTTCATCTTCCATCCCTTTGGGAAAACGACCCGGAATCGTCGTCGCCCAGACGATGATGTACTGCGCGCTGTCTTTTTCATAAAAGATCTCGGGCGCCCAGACATTGAAGGCGTCGGGTTCGTGTTGCATGACCGGAATGAATTGCTGCGGGCTCCAATGGATAAGGTCGCGTGAGGAAGCATAACCGAATCCACGGTCGCCGTTCCACCCGCAGGTCCATACGAGATGCCATACCCTGTCGGGGCCCTGCGCCATCGAAGGGTCACGCATGATCTTTTTCCCTCCGGCCGTCGGTTTGGTCGAGGAGTCGCCGCCGACCTCCGGCGTCAGCCAGGAGCCCGGGATATCGTTCCAATGCTTACCGTCGCGGCTGTACAGAAAGTGCAGGCCGTCGACGGCCGGCTCGCGGAAAGAGGTGAACAAATAGATGTCCTTTGCCGGCTTGCAGGAAGCCAGCAGCAGCAAGGGAAGCAAGATGCGATATACTTTATTCATGGTCGTCAAGGATCAATATCCAATCATTCCCGGGTGCAGGGTTACCGGGCGGATCGAAGGTCAGCGTCTCCCGGCCTGAAAATACGCCGATAGTTTTGGTAGTGCCGTCTTTAGGGTCGTACCAGGATGCCTGTAGTCTCCTCGATCCGAGTGCGGTGGGGTTGACGGTGAAGGTACGCCCTGTATAGGTGTATATAAATGCGTAATCCTTTCCGCGTGTAGCAGTGACATAGTCGTACCGGGTACCCTGGTCGGTGATCATTGACGTATCCGGCACGCGGGTGAAATAGCCACCCCGCGAGAGCATGAGTTTCTTCAAATAGTTCATCTGGCCGGCGCCGGGATCGTCGATCGCGCGAAACCACGGCGCACGTGCCCCATATGCGGATCCTTTATCCGTGGGGCGGAGAAATTGCATGACGGAATTGTCGCCATAAGTGAACCCGCAGCCTCCTGCAAACACCGACCAGTAGGCATAACGGCGAACATCAGCCGCCGTCCAGCGGGGCTGGCTGGTATCGTGCAGTCCATGGGGTATCTGCTCGTAGGACGGTTCCGCGTCGAGCACGGGTCGCACCGGGTGTTTGGTGTAGTCGGCACGAATGTATTTCCAATTGTCCTCGCCGTAATGCGGGTCGCCGGCGGAGGTATCCTGGGCATAGCTGCGGTGACCGGACTGAACGCTGTTGAAATCCAGCCATGACTGTCCTTCGAACCAGAAGGAAGAAGAGGCTCGTCCGCGCGGATGGAAAGTGATGAGGTGATGCGGGTCATTTTCGCGGAGCGTCGTTCCGATCGTGTTCCAGACGGCTTCATAATCGGATCCTTTGATATCCCCGCCGTTCATCCAGATGATGTTGGTCTTGTTCTTATAGCGGAGAGCCAGAAATTGCGCGTATGCCCGTGCCTGGTCCGGAGTCGCTTTTGCCGATTTGACCACGCCTCCCCAGACGGGCACCAGCGCGAGATAGATGTCTTTTGCAGCGGCCATATCGACGAGAGAGTCGAGATGTTCCCAATAGCCTTTGCCCGTCGGCATCGCCAATCGCCGACGCACCAGCGCACTGTCCCCATAGACATCGACGTCTCCGAGACCATGCAGCACCATCACCTGGATCACGTTGAAGCCTTTCGTGTGGCGGTTGGTGAAATATTGCTCCGCCTGCCCTGTGGTCAGACGGCTCAGCAGCAGCCATCCGGTGTCCCCCAGCCAGAAAAAAGGTGCGCCCTTATCCGTCATGAGGTAATGCCCGTCGGGCGAGACATGCAGCAATGGCAGTTCTGCCGCGGGGCGATGCACGGTCAAACAACCCAGTAATATCATCCAGAAAATTCTCATAGACTATTTTTTCTCCAGCCAATATACGAACGCGCTACCGTCCGCGGATATCCGGTGCACGCGATAGCCTTTCGTGCCCACGGCGAGTTCTCCTTTGGCCGAATAGATGATGTATCCGTCTTTTCCGGCCAGAGCGTACTGCCCCTGCGGCTTGCCCGGAATATCCACTGGCGCCATCTGTGATGCTGCGTCGAGGAAACCGGCCTCTGACACCGGCGGGATATTCGCCAGCGAACCGCCGCCCATAAATACGGCCCAGCCAAAGTTCTCGCCTTCCGCCGAATATATCACCGCTTTTGTCGGATACCGCTCCCGGTATTCCCTGACCGCGCGATAGACCTGTTCGAAGGACGAACGCTTCGGTTTGAGCAACCGCTCGTGCTGCCGCGGCGCCAGACTCTGTCCGCCCAGCGGGGCATATGCTTTTCCATCCTGTTGATAATACCAATAGCGGATGTCGATGACATCGATGACTGCGGCCCTCACCGGGTCGGCCAGTATCGCATCCTGGACATCTTTGGTCGCACTGAGACCGATGATCTCGCGGCGGCTCTTCTCCTGCTCCCACTGACGGATATTGTCGATCCAGAACTGCATGAAATGCAGCGGTCCGGTGAATTCGGCGCTCGTCAGCTGGATAACCCCCGTATTATCGGCAAAGTTATCGAGACATTGCCGGATAAAAGCGCGGTGAAGATCATGCCGGGCCGGATTGGCCGTATCATAGAATTGCTCTGCCAGGAAAACGCGTTTGTCGCCGGCGTATGGAGTCGGCTCGGGGAAGCCGGTATGATTGATGTTGTTGGCGGGCCGCCATGGGAAATCGGCATTGTGCGCGCCAGCTTCGATGATGTTATGCTGAAAATAGTCCTGATACAACAGGACCAATCCTTTCTCATCGGCCAGATCGGCAAAACGCCGGAGGCGATCCCAGTACCATGGATTGTATTTGGTCAGATCGTATTTGCTGAGACCGTCCCAGGCCGTATCCTTACCGGTGCGCGCGAAGGGCAGCTCATAAAATGGGGGCCAGACATCGCCGTCGGCACGACGTATGCGTTCATGATCATCGCGACGCCGGTCATACCATAGACCATAGTTATGATCCAGAGCAACGACATGTCTTTCAAGCATGGTATCGGTCATCGCATCCAGGTCGTCGGTCAGCCCGGTACCGGTACGGCCGGGGACCCAGCGCGTTATGGCTGGCCGGGCTTCGGCTACCCCATAGGGTCTTACCGATCCCTCCCACCACGGCTCCAAATAGCGATGTCCCGTGAGTACGGCATTACCGCGGACAAGCCAACCGTCGGAAACATGCATCGGCGCGACTTTCGCATTTGTCAGAGGCTGCCGCACACCGATCTTGTCCACCGATGGAGCATTACCCGGCGCCGTAGGTATCGGATTGCGTTCTGCAGCCTGATCGATCCATTCGGTCATCTGTACCCGCGGTTTGACCGACCACGCTGTCAGCGCGGCAGCCTGTTCGACGGTAGGACTGCTCGATGCCTCATTCTCTATGGGCAACACCTGCCCCCGACGCGCCGCATCCGCCCCGAGACGATCCCCCAGCTGAGCATAGAAAAAGCTGCGGGGTTGTACGGAGGAATTCGATTCGTTCCAGTAACCATCGCCGCCAAACTGCCCCCATGATCCATAGGACCAATTTTCGGCGCCCGGCGGGCGGTAACAATCGATCCTCGAGGCCGTAGAGTTCCAGAGCAGACTGTTGGCTCCGCACCATCCTGCTCCCTGGGCGTCCTGTTCGCGGTTGAAATACCCCAGCGTATTCCCGTCGACGTTGACCACGTCGAAAAGTATACCCGAGGCCCAGCTGTCGATGGCGCCGCTGATGCCATAGGAATAGTGCGACTGGCATTGAACAAAGGCATTGGGGCCGGGTGCGCAGAAACCTACGCCGAAATCGTGCATGGCGCGTTCGGAATACAGCCGCTGAAACAAGGTTTGACCGCCCATCGTCAGAAACGCATTGCGGCGTTGTCCTCCTATCTCTGAGACTGGCTCCAGGTATTTGCAATCTTCCACCGTGATACGATTGGCGGTCCCAAGCACCATTACCGCCGAACCCGCGAAATGTTCGGCTACCACCTGGCGAACCCATGCGTCGGATACATTTTCGAGTGTGATGGCCATCCAGCTATGCGCTTCGTCCTTCGGGTTATGAATGTCAAAGTCGGAGACGCATCGCAGGTTCTCCACTCCTACCTCGTCGATACGGCCCGGCCAGCGATAACCTGCTATTCTACCGCCGCCATAGGCCGTATCCAGCGCCGTTGTGATGGGCGCATCGAGGGTAATATCGCTGCCGTCGACGGCCGTGATCCGCCGGTCCCAGAAAATATCCCGTTGGCCAGGTTTCCATCCCAGCGCGGAGATCCCGCCGCCGAAGGTCTCCATCCCCAGCAGCCTGATCCAGGCTGCCGTCGAAGGCCGATGGATGAGAACCAGGTCCCCTTTGTGAAAAGGTTGCGACCCCGTCACATGAAGATGCATGGCGCCAACCGGCACATAGGCATCGGCGATAGTGACTTCAGTACTCGTTGTCCGGTCATCCACACCGGCGATCCGGATCAGGGTCCGGCGGTCATGACCCGTAGCCCGGAGGATCGTACCGTCCCCGCCCATCCCGCTACCGCGAAGGACGACGCCGGAATGGCGGATCAACAGGCTTCCGGAAATATGGTACACGCCTTTATCCAGCAAAACGGCGCCGCGGATACCGTCGGCGCCGGCCGGAAGCCCCGATACAAAGTCGAGGGCAGCCTGTATTCGTGAAGTGGCGTCATCGTCCTTGACGGCGCCGGGGGCGGCGACGTGGAGCGGGACGGTGATGTGGACGGGTACATCGGGGATCGGCACATCGCCGCCTCTGTATCCGCTGTAAGAAAAATCAGGGATACGGTCACCCCGACCATCGGGGGTGTAGACCAGGTGGCCGCCCCGCACAGCCACGGGCGGAGGCGGCACCTCTTTGGTCTTCTTTTGTGCATACGTAAACAAGGGTAACGAGACCGATACCAAAAAACAACCTATGATAAACGACCGCATATTTCTATTTTACCGCCTTTTCGCCTCTCGACGCGAGGTTATTGAGCCATACTTCTATATTCGAATACCCGCTGCCATCTTTCGCCGGCTTGGCGGAGTCATTCGGATCGTGCGGATCGAGACCGTGTTTGATCTCATATTCGTCCGGCAGACCGTCATGATCGGAATCCTTGTAGGCCGTACCCTTATAGTCGGGATAGCCACCCACCTCGAATACCTCGGTAACGATCCCTTCTTTATAGGAATCCTTCGGCAATTTACGAACATGAAACTGTGGAAGGGTATCCGTATTCACTTCTTTATAGGCTATTTTACCGGTACGCACCTGCTCGATGACACGGCTGTCTACGGCGTCGCGATGCGGCAGCGTGGCGCCGACATTGGCAAGGACGAACCGATAGGCTTCCTCGGCGGGAAGGATCTTTACGGGCGGCATGGGGAAGGGTTTGTCCCATTTCATATAGGGTTTATAAGCACCGGCGTCCTTTTCCTCGCCGATCTGCACACCTCCGTCCCAGTTATCCTTCGTGACCGCGGGATAGCCGTCCATGATGTTCCCATTGACATAGGCGCGTCCGAAATGCAATTCCTTCAGCTTGCTGCGCCCGGTCTCGGGTTTCAGGATACGATGGCCGACATTCTCGTCTTTCGGAGTTACAGGACCGGGTTTGAAATAATTGTTGATAATATTGAACAGGCTGGTATAATCGCCACCGTCCATCGACCGGTGATGCCAGTTGAAAACGACGTTGTTGACGAAATTGAAAACGCCGTTCCAGCCGATGGAGGGATTGCGTCCCGTATTATCGGCCCAGAGGTTGCGGACGAGCATGCAGTTCTCGCCGCCCATCGTCGTTCCGAAGGCATGGTTCCAGGTATCGAGTGACTCAGCCGAGATACAATTCTGGATAGTAATATTGACGGTGCCTAATTTCTCTTCTTTCGACCCGTCACCCGGATCGAACATATGGCGATACATCGAAAAGTTCTCATCCAGTCCCCAACTGGTGGAAGTATGGTCGACGATGATATTCCCTACCGGGTTGCCACCGAGTGCGTCGTCACGACGTCCGACATTCGTCTCGCCGCGGCGAAACCGCATATAGCGTATGACCACGTCATGAGTGTTGACCCAGAAGGATTCCCCGGCCACACAGATACCGTCGCCCGGGGCGGACTGACCTTCGATGGTGACATAAGGTGCACGGACGATGATTGGGCTATGCAGATGGATGATACCCGCTACATTGAAAACGATGATGCGCGCCCCACCCTGCTCGCAGGCCCAGCGAAGCGAACCGGGACCAGAATCGTCCAGATTCGTCACCACGAGGACGCGTCCGCCGTGTCCGCCAAAGCTGTGTGCCCCGCCGCCTTCGGCGCCGGGAAAGGCGAGCAACGCGGATTGCGGGAGGTCTGTAGGCCTCGATGCCCAGGGAACATAGGGTTTGCCATGCCTGGCCTCGTCGTCGATGATGGGCCAGGCCACCTGCCACGCGGAATCACTATGCGCCCATGCAGCCTTCAGCATGGCTTCGGATTGGGCCTTGACATCTTCGGGTACGTTGGGATATTGGGCGGTCGCCTTGCGGGACAGACCCAGCGAAGCGGCAACCATTACCAATAGAAAAAATCGTTTCTTCATTGTTTATTGTGTTTAGATGCGATGGATCACCTGGTCGGATCGAACGTACCCGCGGCTCCCAAATAGGTCCATCCGGCCGTCTGTTGAAGAGCAGGCTGTTTCTGGATGTTCGTGGAGGGGATACCGTAAGAATAATAGGTAGTCTGGAAATTGATGGGCTTTTCGTTCGCGATCGGCGCCAGGCTGTCCTTGAAGAATACCTGGTAGGCTGGCCCTTCGACATTTATGGTGTCCCTGATCTTGGGGCCGGTGGTTCCTGAAATATAACGTTCGATATTGTTCGCTTTGTTGGCATCGGACGATTTGGTGGAGGCGAAATACGGCGCCCTCGGCACAATAAAGAAGCCCATCCGTATCTGGCCGTTCAGCGCGTCGAAGGAGCGCGTACGACGCAGGTCGTCGTAACGCTTGTCTTCGAATGCGAATTCGATCTGCCGCTCATTCAGGATGGCCGTCGCCATTTGCGTCTGGGTCATGCCCTGTGTCAATCCATAAAAGCCGTCTCCGTTGGCCGAGATACCCGCACGTTTGCGGATGGCCTCCAGCATGGTATATGCCGTAGCCTGGTCGCCGGTTGCATTGGCGCATTCGGCATAGTTGAGCATGACCTCGGCAAAGCGCATTTCAACCCACCATGTCTTCCCGTACTGGGTAGCCGAACTGGCAAGGCTGGTATCCACATTCCTCCGGCAATAGAACCCGGTGGTCGTCGGAGCGCTCAGGTCTTCACCCGTACCTACATATGTATACTGGATCCGGCCGGCCGTATTCCCGAGACCATAGACGGCGCCATTATATACGACAGTGGAATAAAAACGCGGGTCGCGGTTATGCCAGAACCGGATGCTGTCATAGGCATATTTGGACTGGGGGCTTCCCGCAGCATAGCCGTCCGCCATGGGATATGCGGATACGAGGTTCCAGGTCGGGTTGTAGTTCTTACCTCCGCCGCTGTAAGCCTGAGAATATGGGCGGACCGTGTTGTCCCAGTTGTTGGCATCCTGGTCTACAACGCTGCTTCCATTGTATGCCCGGAAAATGATAGGCTCGGTGTTGGTCGCCAGACTGGCATCGAGAAAGATACGGGAATATTTGGGATACAACGCATATCCTTCCGCCGTCAACGAATCATAGGCCGCCTTGTTTGCCTGCAATGCCAGCTGCCAGCGCGCCTGGTCGCCGGTGGGGTTGAACTGCGGGCTGGCATAGTATAGCAGTAGCCTTCCCTTCAGGGCAAGCGCTGCGCCGCTGGTAATGCGACCCATATCAGCTCCGGCCCAATGCGCCGGAAGGATCGAGCAATGGTTGAGATCCGAGATCATACTGTCTACACATTGCGTGGTCGTGTTCCGTGGTATGTTCAGGCTGTCGTTTACATAATCCAACACCTTGGTGATATATGGAACGCCTCCATACACTTTTACCAGCTGGAAATACGTCCAGGCGCGCAGGAAATAGGCCTGGGCCTTGATGGGAGCCGTGACGTCCGGCGTCAGCCCGTATTTGTCGATATCGGTCAGCAGGATATTGATCTTGCGGATCCACTGATAGGAGGAGTTCTTGGTAGGGAAAAAGTCGGTCTCACTCTCCTGCGTAAGCGTACCCTGCAGTACGCCGATATTGGAACCGCCGTTGCATTCGTCACTTATATTATGCCAGTTGGTCGGGATGGTGCTTATGCTGGCAGTGCTGTAATATACCGGCATACACAGCTGGTAGAGATCGTCGAGATACACGTTTGCCGTCGCCGCATTATTCCAGGCCGTCGTGACGGGCACTCCGTTGAAGTCCACCTTGTCGAGTATTTGTTTCTGACACCCGGCATTCGCCAGACCGATCAGCAAAAGGGAATATGTGATAAGCTTTTTCATCTTTTGATATTTTTTATAAAGCAGCAATGGTTATAGACTGATGTTGGCTCCAAAGGTCCAGTTACGCAGGATCGGGTAGTCCGTGATCTCGTTGGACCGGGGATCCTTGTAAGGCGTAGGGTCGATGATGGACCAGAGGTTGGTGCCCGTGACATAAAACCTCGTCTCCGGCAAATGGTGAGTGGAGGTGAAGGATACCGGTACCTGCCAGGACAACATCATGTTGTTGACATACATATAGGTGGCGCTATGCAGCCAGAAGGTGGACACCTGGTTGGCGAACGGCGCGTAGATCGCGGGCAGGGCCGCATTGGTACGATATGCCGTATAGGATCCCTTCCACATGGACAGCGATGCAGCATCCTTGGTCGGCGGGGCGATATCCACTTTCTTCCATGCTATCTGACCTCCGATACCCAGCGAGATATTCGTACTTATCCTTAATCCTTTCCACTGTGCCCCAAAATTAAAGCCGAGGCCGAAAAGCGTGCTGGAGCGGTCAGCGATCCGGGTTTGATCATTGCCATCGATCTTCCCGTCGCCATTCACGTCGACGAAATTGAGATCGCCCGCGCGAAGGGTGTCCTTATTGACCGTCCAGGTGGGGTGTTTCGAATTCCAGTCTGACGCTTCGGCCGCCGTACGGACGATCCCCGTGGACTTCATCCCGGTGATGCCCTGATCGATGCGTTTGCCGATGGGATAGAGATAACCCGTGTCGGTGCCCGGATTGTAATATTCCTTGATCACCTTATTGTCGCTCCAGTTGAAGTTGACGGTTGCGAAAACAGTCCAATCCTTGTTGACCATCTGGTGATAGCTGAGCTGGAATTCAGTACCCCAGCTATTGATGATACCGTGGTTGACCGATGCGGTGCTGGTAATACCCGAAGAATTGGTAACCGTCGTCTGAGGCGGCTCGAGCATATTGAAGCCATGCTTGAACCAGTAATCGAAAGTAAAGTTGAATTTGCGGTTCGCAAAGGTTCCGTCGACGCCGAGGTCTTTGAACAGGGCGCTTTCCCAGGTGATCTCCGGATTCGGCACCTGTGTCGTCGAAAGTCCGTTGGTATTCGTGCCTCCGAAAAGGTATCCGTTAGCAGAGGTATATCTTTCCACCCATCCGAAAGGCTGACCGGCATCATTCCCCGTCAGACCCAGGTTGAACCTGATCTTCAGATCGTCCAGGAAGTGGACGTGGTTCTGAAAGAAATTCTCCTCGGATATTTTCCAACCTACGGAGGCGGAAGGGAAGAAGCCCCATTGGTGTTCGATTGGAAAATTGGGCGAGGCATCGTCGCGGAATGAGCCTTCGAGAAGATATTTACCTTTATAAGAATAGTTCAGTCGTCCCAGATAGCTCCAGCGTCCTGTAGATACCGTCTGACCGCTGATGCTGAGATTGCTGCCGTCCGAGCTGAAACCATAGAGCTGATCGACGCCCGGGATGACCTGGGTATTGTCGGTAGTGCTATAGACATTTCCTGTCGTTTGCTCCTGCTCGGATACCAGGGTTGCCGAGATCTCATGATCGCCAAACCGGTTGTCGTATGATAGTCCTTCGGTGGCCTGCCAGTTCTTGGTGCCCGAGTAGCTGTTCTGAAGCTGGTTGCCGTTGGTGATCGTCTTGTTGGCGAACGAATTGTAGTTGTACAGGACATTCTGGGTTCCCGTCGGGGAATTTGTGCCGGAGCCATTGTTCTTATGGCTGCCTACCTGGGTATAGGTGTACGTGTTATAGCTGGGATAATAGGCCTTGCCATAATCGTTGTAGTCATTTTTGCCGTA
>DASYSV010000025.1:0-3652 GCA_036010185.1 Puia sp. | reverse complement strand
TTAATGTTGCGTGCATAGAAAGACGCGCTCAGCACGTCCTGTATGCAATCGGGCACCTGGTAAACACCGGAGTTGGTGACTGCGGTGCCGGCCGCCTTGATGAAGGAGACGTTCTCGTACGTCTTGTAGCCGCCCTCATCGACATTGCGGATGAATTTATAGGGTTGCAGCGTGGAGGTGTCGATATAGGACTCGTATTTGTCGCGGACACGGAAGAATTTGTCATAGAAAGGATAGCTCTTTCCTTCGGCCACCACGTGATAGCAATCCTTGCCCTGGAAGCGCTCGAAGCTGGTATTGAAGGTCGCCTCGCCCGCGGCGGCGACATGGAAACCGGCCACGGTATAAAATACTTTGTAAGTGAGGGATTCCCCGGCTTTGAAGGCGGTGTTGCGGATTCCGCCACAGAATTCGCTGTGGGTTTGATCGGTCTGTTGCACCGCGGTGTCGGTTTGCTGGTCATAGGCATCCCATGCCATTACGGGGAGGGTCAACGTCAGCAACAAGATACAGACCGTAATAATTACTCTCATCGACTTTTCGAAAATTTGATACTTACAATTAACAAGCTTCCTATCATCGCCGGTATGATGAGGTTGATCAGCCAGATCGCAAAAGAGGTGGCGAAAATGCCCACCATATTGGAACTATACAATTCCAGCACCTGGATACTGGCTTCCCATCTCAATCCTAATTCCGTCAGGAACGTCATTGTGGGGACGACCGCCATGATCAAAAATACAACACTCATGCCACCTATCCCCTGCCAAAGGCCAACTTCTACTCCAAAAACGGGAAACACCAGACTATATTGGACAATAAAAACAATATATCTGACAAAAGATAGGAAGAAAATCCGCCTTAAGCTCGTAGGGTCGAAACTTTCTAAAACTTTTATATATGCGCTATACTTCCTGGTGCCCGGTATTTTCAACAACCAATCCGTGATCCGGGTCAGCCGGCAATAAATAAATGTTAAACTTAGCAGCGCGATCGGTACGATGCCCAACAGAATGTTCAGCACGAGCTGCCAGTTGAGCTGTCCCGGGATCTCTCTATGTACCGAACCGCGGATGAAAAGAACACCCAGCAATCCCATCGCCAGGGTGATCATCAGCTGCGCCATGCTCGAAACGATCGTCAGGGCGATGGCCTTCATCCTGCGGCCTTCCTTTACATAGAGAATGCGGCCCAGGTATTCCCCCATCCTGTTCGGTGTAAAAAAGGCGACGGCCGCCCCGGTAAAAACGGCTTTAAGGGCATCCTTAAAAGCGATGCCTCCGACCGGGCGCAAGGCCAGCTGCCATTTACGGGCCTCCAGTCCCCAGTTGAGCGGCATTAGCGCCACTACCAGCCATATCTTCCATTGCTGCGGACCGGTGAGGGCGGCCAGGACCTGATGAAGCGACGTCCGCCAGTCGTGTTGGCGTGTCACCTGCCAATAGATGAACCAGGATAGTACGAGGAATACCACCGGCCCAAGCACGTACCTAACCAGTATTTTTATACTTTTGTTCAACGCAATGCAATCTAAAATAATTTTAGGTATCGACCCCGGAACGGTTGTGATGGGTTACGGACTCATCCAATGTGCCAGCGACCGGTTAAGCCTGATCGAAATGGGCGTTTTGCGGTTGCCGGCCAGGAAGAGCGGCCATGAACGCCTACGACTGATCCATGCGAAAGTAGCGGAGCTGATCGGACAGTTCGGTCCCCATGACTTCGCCATCGAGGCACCTTTTTTCGGAAAGAATGTACAAAGTATGCTGAAACTGGGCCGGGCGCAGGGGGTCGCGATCGCCACCGCCATGCATGCCGGACTTCCCGTCACCGAATACTCTCCCAAGAAGGTGAAACAATCGATCACCGGCAATGGAAATTCAGAAAAAGAGAAGGTATGGTTGATGCTGAGGCGGATACTTTCGCTGGAAGAAGAGCTTCCGTCCTATGACGCAAGCGATGCGCTGGCCGTGGCGGTATGTCATTATTATCAGCATCGGACGGAGGTATTATTCGAAGGTCAGCGGGCAAAAAAGAAGGCGGGGAGCTGGGAGGATTATGTGCGGCAGAACCCGGGAAAAGTCCGGGAGCCGTGAGGAAACGGCGATCGGCGAAAGAGAGCGGTCAGAGATGGGCGAGGATCCTCTCCTGGGCAGCTTTCAGCTGCTCGGGTTTCAGTCTTAACTTATGGCGTGTGAAATTCAGATCGTCGGAGCTGTCGATGGGCACCAGGTGAAGATGAGCATGCGGCACCTCGAGACCTACCACGGAAAGCCCGCAGCGGTTACAGTCGAATGCCTGCTCGATGGCATGCGCGATGGGGCGCGCAAAGAGCAGCATCTCTCCCAGATAAGGGTCGGGCATATCGAAGAAGCGGTCTACCTCCAGCTTGGGGATGACAAGGGTATGACCTTCCCGTAAAGGAAAGATATCGAGGAAAGCATAGAACCGGTCGTTCTCCGCAATGCGGTAAGACGGTATCTCCCCTGCGATGATCTTCGAAAAAATGGTCACACCGTAATGTTTTCGATTTTGAACTGCATGGTCCCGGCGGGTACCGTGACATTGGCGACATCTCCTACCTGTTTTCCCAGCAGGCCTTTGCCGATGGGAGAAGTGACGGATATTTTCCCCAGCTTCAGATCGGCTTCTTTTTCCGACACGAGGTGATAGGTCATTTGCTTTTTATTGGAAAGGTTGGTCACCGTGACTTTGGTCAGAATCGACACCTTGCTCGTGTCGATGGCTCCCTGGTCGATGATGCGTGCGTTGACAAGTTCACCTTCCAGTTTCTGGATCTTGGCTTCGAGGAGACCCTGGGCTTCTTTGGCAGCATCGTATTCTGCGTTTTCGCGGAGATCGCCTTTTTCGCGGGCTTCGGCGATGGCTTTGGAAGCGGCGGGGCGCTCTACCGTCTTCAGTTTTTGCAATTCGGCCTTGAGATGGTCGAGGGCGTCTTTGGTATAGTAGGTGAATCCACTCATAACTCCTCCTTTTTGAAGGCAAGAAGAAAAAAAATACAACGCCCTGGAGCGATCCAAGGCATTGCACAAATATTTTCCAATGGACCGTTGGCCCATTTCCAGCAAATTTACGGGAAAATGGCCTAAATAACCAATTTCGGCAAACCCGGGGATCGCCGCACCCGGGAAATTGACGAGGGCCCGGATGAGAATGGCGACGGCCCGGATAACGGCGGAGGCCTAGATCCCCAGTTTTTCGAGGGTCACCTGCGCCATTTTCAGAAAAGCCTCATGGGAATAGCCGGCGATGTGTGGAGTTAAGAGGACGTCCGGCCGGGCCAGCAGTTGCTTCAGCTGTTCGCGTTGCCCGGGTGTATAGGTGTCCAGCTTTTCGTTTTCGAGCACATCGAGCGCAGCACCGGCCAGTTTTCCGGATTCCAATGCCCGGATCAGCGCCGCGGTATCGTGGACCTTCCCCCGTGAAGCGTTAATAAAGAAGGGCTTTTTTTCCAATGAAGCGAAGAAGGTGTCGCCGGCCATATGCAAGGTCTCGTCCGTCAGCGGGACATGGAAGCTGATGACGTCGGCATAACGGGCGAGTTGTTCGAGCGAGGCCTCCCGGACATTGTCTTTCGCAAACCCGAATTTGTATCTGTCATAGGCCAATATGGTGACATCGAAACCCGAGA